>JBOICJ010000063.1:0-32074 GCA_050740035.1 Stenotrophobium sp.
CAGTTCGACAGCCGCGAGGCGCTGCTGACGGCGGTCTACGACGATGCCGTCGCCTATACCCGCCGGTTCCTGCGCGAGGCGATACAACTGCCGGCCAGCAGCGCCAGCGAACGCATCGCCAACGCGATTCGTGCGCTGGTGCGCGCCTATGCCGAAGACCCGCGCTACGGCCGCATCACCTGTATCGAAGTGGTCGGCGTCAGCCCGGAACTGGAGCAGCACCGGCGCGAGGTGATCCACCAGTTCGCCAGCGTGGTCGAAGCCCACGCCGCAGCACTGGCACAGGCCGGCGAAGTGCCGCAGCGCGATTACCACCTGTCCTGCGTCGCGTTGATGGGCGCGGTCAATGAGCTGCTGACCGAGTGGCTCAGCGTCGCGCAACCGCCGACCGCCGAGGAACTCACCGACGAGATGCTGTCGCTGTTGCAGGCGATGATCCTCGGCGCACAGGCGCATGTACCGGATCTGATGCGTGGCCGCCGGCTGACGGCTCGCCACTAGACGCACGCGCGCAACTTCGCCCACACCGGCCATCACCCGACAGGCGGGCGCCGGTTTCGCTCAAGGTGCGACGCACGCAGCCGATATACCCGAAGTATCCCCGTGCAGGCCCGAACCATGTCCGTCTCCGCATATGCCAAGTTGTTGCTGGACCTGCAGAAATGGAATTTCTATCCCAGCGCCGTGATGGTCTACATCGACGTGCGGCATATGCGCACGCTCAACCGCTTCGCCAGTCCGCAATACGGCGACAGCGTCATCGACAATGTTGCCAAGGTGGTCGCCGAATGGGCGGAGCCGGCAGGCTTGTCCGTGCGCCTTTGGAGCAACGAGTTTGTTGCGGTCAAGGCGATCGATCATCCGCAGAGCGCGGCCGATGAAGCCGAGCTGCTGCGCAGCATGCTGACGACGATTCACTACCCGTCGCGGATCGGCAACAATCACCTCGCGGTGGCCATCGGCATGGCGATCATCACCCAGGACAGCCCGTGGATTCCGGCGCTGGAAGATGCCGCCGATGCCTGCGCGATTTCAAAAACACGCGGCATCAACCAAATCTACAGCTCCCGTGGCCGCAGCCCCGACAACAACGCCGACATCGTGCGCGCACACTTGGTGGTCAATTTCCGCAGGCTGCTGACCGAAAACCGGCTGGTCCTGCATCCGCAGCCGATCATGGACATCCGCGACCACACGCCGCGACTGGCCAAGGCCGAATTCCTGATTCGCCAGAAGCAGGACGACAAGTTCGTGACGCTGCCGCATGAAACCATCGCCACGCTGGAGCATTTCGGCCTGTCGTCGGAACTGGACCGCTTCAGCTCGCGCTTCGTGCTCAACTGGTTGCAGGACAATCTTGCCGCCTTGCAGAAACTCGACAACATCTCGCTCAACCTGTCGGCAAAATCCATCAGCGACGGCAATTTCATGTACGCGCTGTATCGCGAAGTGCGCAACGCCGGCTTGCCGGCCGGCAAGCTCTGCTTTGAAATTACCGAGACCGCGGCGATCGATCATCTGTCGGCCGCGCGCGACGCCATCGCCGATTTCAAGGCGATCGGCTGCAAATTCAGCCTCGACGATTTTGGCTCGGGCCTGTGCTCGTTCGGCTATCTACAGACGCTCGCGGTCGATGAAGTAAAAATCGATGGCCGCTTCATTCACGATCTGATCGAAAACAAGGTGTCGCAGCAGATCGTCCGCGCCATCCACCAGGTTGCGCGCGCCACCGGCAAGCTGACGGTTGCAGAATTCGTCAACACGCCGGAAAAGATGGCGATGATCAAAGAGATCGGCGTGGACTACGCGCAAGGCGCGCTGTTCTCGATGGCGACCGAGCCGCAGGACCTTCTGAACCGCCTCTGATTCGCGCTGGCGGTCATCCCATGCAGTTCATGCGCTCACGCCGGCTGGCGTGAATTCGGCATATCCGACCAGCCGTTATCCTCTCATGCAAACGCAAAAACGCCAGGCGGTAAAGCCTGGCGTTGGTGATATCGGCGTGGCGTTGGTTCAGAACAGATCAACGCCGCCCGGCTCCATTGACAACTGCGAGACCGGCTTGTGTGCCGGCTTGCGCCAGTCCTCTTTCGGCTCGGCTGCGGCTTGCAGCACGTGCAGCTTCGGCGCCTCGGCCTGCCGCGTGATGACCTTGCCTTCGAGCACTTGCTGAAGATTGGCGGCTTCCAGGTTGATGCACTCCAGCCGCTTGATATGCCGACTGGCTGCAGCCAGCGCCTGCGTCGCGATATCCTCGAATTGCAGGCAGCGCACCGCCTTGGCCACCGAGTCGTTGATTTTCTGGCTGGCGCCGGAAACATCGCGGATGCCATCGGTGTAGACGTGGTTGATCTCCTCGACCTGCCCCAGCAGGCGGCCGACTTCGTCCTTGGCCTGCACGCTCATGGTCATGTCGCGCGACGCCATGCTGCCGACGGTTTCGCGCACTTTTGCGATGGCGTCCTTGGAGCTGAACACCAGTTTGCGAATCTGTTCGTTGAAATTGGTCGAGCGCTCCGACAGGCTGCGCACTTCCTCGGCGACCACCGCAAACCCGCGCCCGGCTTCGCCGGCTCGCGCCGCTTCGATCGCGGCATTGAGCGCCAGCAGATTGGTCTGATCGGCAATCGACTTCACATCGCCGAGCAGGTCGAAGATGGCGTCGAGGTGGCGCACCATCGCGTCGATATTCTCGACCGTCGCCGAACTCTGCTTGCTGACCTGGCTGAGGACATCGACCAGTCCACCCATCAGCGAGCTGGCCATCTGCGAGAACTTGCGAATGGTCATGGCGTCCGGGTCATCGTCGCCGGCGCGATTGAGCACTCGCGACAGCGCCTCTTCCTGCAAGCGCGCCTGCTGGTTGAGCGACTCGAAACTCGCGGTCAACTGCGACGCCGCATCGCAGACCAGCGTTTTGACGCGATCGACTTCGCCGGTGACGCTGTGCATTTCCTCGGCCAGCCCGCCGCGCAGTTCTTCGAGCAGATGGTGGTGCTTGATGGTCGATTGCAGTCGGTCCTGCTCTTGCGCACGCAGGGTCAATAACGCCTGACCCAGGTGCCAGCCGCTGGCCAGCCAGCCGCCGATCATGGCCAGCAGCGTCAGCCAGACGACGGCGAGAGACAGGCCCAGCCCCTGCGCGCAGAGGTGCAACGCGGTCAGCGCCAGGGGCAGCGAAAACAGTTTGACGACTTGCATTTTCATATTCATTCCCAGGCTCCGCGAGAAGACCGTTTTATTGATAGCGATATCGGCCAATGAACCGATTCCTTGAATGCGTCCGTCACCGGCTGGCCAGCGCCAGAGTTTCGGCAGCGATACTTTCCAGAGGCAAGAGTCGTTCCACGGCGTCGATCTTGTACGCCGAGCCCGGCATGCCCCAGACCACGCAGGTGGCTTCATCCTGAGCCAGCGTGTGGGCGCCGGCGTCACGCATCAGCTTGAGGCCGCGCGCGCCGTCGTCGCCCATGCCGGTGAGGATCACACCCACCGCGTTTTGGCCGGCGTGCTCCGACACCGAGCGAAACAGCACATCGACGCTGGGCCGGTGACGATTGACCGGCTCGTCCTGATTCAGCCGGCAGACATAGCGTGCGCCGTCGCGCGCCACCTGCATGTGCAAGCCGCCGGGCGCGATATAGACGTGTCCCGGCACGATCATCTGGCCGTCGTGCGCTTCGCACACCGACATCGCGCAACTGCGATTCATGCGCTCGGCAAACGGGCCGCTGAATTGCGCCGGAATATGCTGGGTGATGACGATCGCCGGTGCATCCGGCGGCATGCCCTCGAGCACCACCTTGATCGCCTCGGTGCCGCCGGTGGAGGCGCCGATCGCGATCAGCCGCTCGGTGGTTCTGAATTTGCGCGGCCCGTTCTTGGCTGGCGCCGCCGGCACCGGCCCACCGGAACGCAGCAGCGCCGGACCGCGCATGCGCGCACCTGCGGCCGCCTTGATTTTTTCGCAGAGGTCGTCGGCGTAGGCGTTGAGGCCGTTGGCGACATCGAGTTTGGGTTTGGTGACGAAATCGACAGCGCCCATTTCCAGCGCCTGCAAGGTCACGTCGGCGCCGCGCTCGGTGAGCGACGACACCATCACCACCGGCAGCGGGTGCAGACGCATCAGATTTTCGAGGAAAGTCAGGCCGTCCATGCGCGGCATTTCGACATCCAGCGTCAGTACGTCCGGCGACAGCTGCTTGATCTTGTCGCGCGCCACCAACGGGTCCTGCGCGGTGCCGACCACGGTTATCGCCGCATCGCGCGACAGGATATCCACCAGCAGTTTGCGCACCAGCGCGGAGTCGTCAATGATCAGTACACGTATGGCCATGGCTTAATCGAACAACTCGACATCGCCGCCAACCGGCGCGCGTTGCAAAGTCTCCTGGTAACGGCGTTCAGCATCGATATCGGAACGGTTCTGCGCGACGCTGAGTCGCATGACCAGAACGCGCCCCGTCCTTGGAAAATAAACAATCTTGCGCGGCTGATTGCCGCCCAGGTCTTCGGCCACGATCGGAATCTGTTCGTTGCACAGATAATTTCTGGCGAACTCGGCATTGCGCATGCCGACATCGAGCGTCGCCATGCCCGGCAGCACATTACCGCCGCCGAACACCTTGGCTTCGAGAAAGCGCCGCCGCGCACCCTGCTTAAGCAGCTCGTTGATCAGCACTTCCATCGCATAGCCGCCATAGCGCGCCGAGGTGACGTTGGCCGAACTCAGTTCGGACTCCGCCAGCATGAAATGATTGATGCCGCCGACGCCGGCCTGCGCATCGCGCAGACAGGCCGAGACACAGGAACCCAGCGTGGTCGCCAGGCCCATGTCGTCACGGGTGACTTGAAAATCGCCGGGCAGCACGCGTGCAATCTGTGCGCCCAGTCGTGAGTCGAAGTAACGCCGACCGCTGGCGCCGTGCACGCTGCGCTCGGCCCAGGCGTCAACGCCCGGCGTATCCGTCGCCCTGCGCGCCTGCGCGCTCATGGCTGCGCCGCCAGCGCAACCGGCCGCCGTGCGATGGCCGCCACCGCCTGAGTCGCCGGCGCGTAGACGCTGCGGCCACAGGGGCGAAACAGGTCGGCGGCGTGGAAGAAACTCTCGGAATGACCGCAGAACAACAGACTGTCGTTGGCCAGCAGCGGACGCATGCGCTTGAGAATCCCGTACTGCGTCGGCTTGTCGAAATAGATCATGACATTGCGGCAGAAGATCGCGTCGTAAGGCCCACGCAGCGGCCATTGCTCCTGCAACAGATTGAACTGCCGGAAGGTAATGAGCTCACGCAGCGCGTCGATCACGCGGACGTTGCCGGCATTGTCGCCAGCGCCTTTGCGGAAGAATTTTTTCAGCCGCTGCTGGGTCATGCGCTCGATGCGGTCGGCGACATACACGCCGTTGCTGGCGATATCGAGCACATGCGTATCGATATCGGTCGCCAGAATCCGCACCGGCGGCGTCAGCGTGCCGAACGCTTCGGCGGCGGTGATGGCGATGGAGTACGGCTCCTCGCCGGTCGAGGACGCCGACGACCAGATCAACAGTTTGCGCCCAGGATTAGCGGCGTGACGCTTGCGCAACAGGCTCGCCAGCGTGTCAAAGTGGTGTGCCTCGCGGAAGAACGAGGTCAGATTGGTGGTCAGCGCGTTGGTGAACTGCTCCCACTCCGGCGACTCCGGCTGGTCCTGCAAGGCTTGCAGATACTCGTTGATGTTCCTCAGGCCCAGTGCCCGCAGCCGCCGCGACAGCCGGCTGTAAACCATATCAGCCTTGGAGTCCGACAGCGAGATGCCGGCGCGGGCATAAATCATCTCGCAGACTTTTTTGAAATCGCGCGGCTCGTAACCGAATTCGCGCTCACGCTCGTTCACCGCTTTTGATTTTGTCGAGTCCATGATCGTTGCCGGGTGATATGCAAGTGGACAAAGGTGAGCCGCTGGCCCGGCCTGAGGGTTCAGGCCGGGTCATCTGACTACAATCAGAACTCGCTCCACTGTTCTTCCGACTTCGCAGCCGGCGCCTTGTGGCCATTGGTGCCGTTGAGACGTGTCGGCGCGGCTACCAGCGGTTTCTTGACCCCGCGAACAATCGCTGCGGGCCTGACCGTGGGCTTGATCGGCGCCCTGACCGCAGCAGGCGCTACCGACTTGGGTTTGGCCGGCTCGTCGCTCTCACCGCTGATGCGATATTGCGCGACCGCCGAGACCAGTCCACCGGCCTGCTCTTCCATCGAGCGGGCCGAGGCCGAGGCCTCTTCCACCAGCGCGGCATTCTGCTGGGTGACTTCATCCATCTGCGTGATGGCCTGGTTGACCTGCTCGATGCCGGCGCTCTGTTCCTGCGACGCCGCAGTGATTTCGCCCATGATGTCGGTGACGCGTTTCACCGAGTTGACGATTTCCTCCATCGTCTGACCGGCCTGCGCCACCAGCTTGGTGCCGGTATCGACCTTGCCGACGCTGTCGCCGATCAGGGTCTTGATCTCCTTGGCGGCACCGGCGCTGCGCTGTGCGAGGCTGCGCACTTCCGCTGCCACCACCGCAAAGCCGCGGCCCTGTTCGCCGGCGCGTGCAGCTTCCACCGCAGCGTTGAGCGCGAGGATATTGGTCTGGAAGGCGATGCCGTCGATGACGCCGATGATGTCGGAAATCTTGCGTGAAGATTCGTTGATCGCGCTCATGGTGGTGACCACTTCGCCGACCACCTTGCCGCCCTTGACCGCGATGTCGCTGGCGCCGATGGCGAGCTGGTTGGCCTGTTTGGCGTTCTCGGCGTTCTGCTTCACGGTCGAGGTCAGCTCTTCCATGCTCGAAGCGGTTTCTTCCAGCGAAGACGCCTGCTCCTCGGTGCGCTGCGACAGGTCGGTATTGCCGGCGGCGATTTCACGCGCCGCGGTGTTGATGGTGTCGGACGAGACCTTGATCTGACCGACGAGGCTTTCCATGCCCTCGACAATGGTGTTGATGCCTTCGCACAGATCCTTGATCGAACCATCCTTGCCATCGGTCGGGATGCGCTCGGTCAGATCGCCGTTCTTGGCGGCCATCACCACCGCTTGCGATTCCTCCACCGCCGCTTGCAGCGCCTGGCTGGCGCGCACCTGCGCGGTCACGTCGGTGGCGTATTTCACCACCTTGAACGGTTTGCCGTTCATGTCGAGAATCGGGTTGTAGGACGCCTGAATCCAGACCTCCTTGCCGCCCTTGCCGATGCGCTTGAACTGGCCGGACTGATATTCGCCGCGACCGAGTTGCTCCCAGAACAAACGGTACTCCGGCGAACTGCGGTGTGCGGGTTCGGCAAACATGCTGTGATGCTGGCCCTTGATCTCATCCTGGGTGTAACCCAGCACACTCAGAAAATTCTCATTGGCGTGGACGATCTTGCCGTCGAGCGTGAACTCGATCACCGCCTGCGCCTTGCCGATCGCGGCCAACTGGCCTTCGTAGTCGGCGGCCTGGAGTTTCGACGCGGTGATATCGGTTGCGTATTTCACCACCTTGAACGGCTTGCCGCTCATGTCGAGAATCGGGTTATAGGACGCCTGGATCCAGACCTCCTTGCCGCCCTTGCCGATGCGCTTGAACTGCCCGGAATGATATTCGCCGCGGCCGAGTTTTTCCCAGAACAGACGGTATTCGGCACTGGCGCGGTAGGCCGACTCGACAAAAATGCTGTGATGCTGGCCCTTGACCTCATCCAGGGTATAGCCCAGCACGCTCAGGAAATTCTCATTGGCGTGGACGATCTTGCCGTCGAGCGTGAACTCGATCACCGCCTGCGCCTTGCCGATGGCTTCAAGTTGTCCCTCGAAATCCGCGTTGCGTAATTTCTGTGCGGTGATGTCGGTCGCAAGCTTGACGACCTTGCAGGTCTTGCCGCTCTGATCGAGGATCGGGTTGTAGGACGCTTGTATCCAGATTTCCTTGCCGCCCTTGCCGATGCGCTTGAACTGCCCGGATTCGTATTCGCCGCGACCGAGTTTTTCCCAGAACAGGTGGTATTCGGCGCTGGCGCGGTAGGTCGCCTCGACGAATATGCCGTGATGCTGGCCCTTGACCTCATCCAGCGTATAGCCCAGCGCGTTGAGGAAATTATCGTTGGCGTGGATGATCTTGCCGTCCGGGGTGAACTCGATCACCGCCTGCGATTTACCGATCGCAGCCAGCTGGCTTTCCAGCTCGAACAGCTTCTGAGCATTGTTGTTACTGGGGACACGCGCGGCGGCTTTCTTGACCGGCTTGGCGGCGGGCTTCTTGGCGGAAACGATTTTCTTGCTCATGACATTCCTCATTGGAGACGTGTTAGTGCTGGGTGTTGCTGTCGGCCGTGGCAGGCAGTAACGCCATGTCCTCGGAGCGCAGCAATTTTTCGATATCGACCAGAATCAGCATGCGATCTTCCAGCGTGCCCAATCCGGTAATGAAACGGGTATCCATGGCGCCGCCGAATTCGGGCGCGGGCCGGATGTTTTCTGCCGACAGGTGCATGACATCGGAGACGCTGTCCACCACCACGCCGACCACCCGCTTTTCGATATTGAGGATGATCATTACGGTAAACTGGTTGTAGTCGGCGGTGCCCAGATGAAACTTGATGCGCAGATCGACCACCGGCACGATGGTGCCGCGCAGATTGATCACGCCTTTGATGAACGCCGGCGCGTCCGGAATCTTGGTCACGGTGTCGTAACCGCGGATCTCCTGGACTTTGAGAATATCGACGCCGTATTCCTCGTCGCCGAGGGTAAACGTCAGATACTCGCGCAGGTCGGCCGCCGTCATCGCTTGACGACTGCCGCTTGCCATTTCCATCGATACTTCCTGGCCCATCATGTGTGTTCTCCTGGTATTTTTCAGGCCGCTTTCTCGCGCGCACTGATGCGCACGAGATCGCCGACATCGAGGATCAGCGCCACCCGGCCATCGCCGAGGATGGTGGCGCCGGAGATGCCGGAGATCCGGCGGTAATTGCTTTCAAGACTCTTGATCACGACCTGCTGCTGGCCGACCAGCTCATCGACCATCAAGGCGACCTTGCGGCCTTCGGATTCGATCAGCACCAAAATGCCCTTGTGCGGCTCGGTGATGCCGACACCGAGATGGAACACCTCGCGCAACGGCACCAGCGGCAGTATCTCGCCGCGCACGCGCACCACGCGTCCCTGACCGGCGATGCTCTTGATATCTTCGGGCTTGGGTTGCAGCGATTCGGCCACCGCGTTGAGCGGCACGATGAAGATTTCGTCGCCAACCGCCATCGACATGCCGTCGAGGATCGCCAGCGTCAGCGGCAGACGGATGGAGATTTTCGTGCCCTGTCCGAGCCGCGAGGTGATTTCGATCTGGCCGCCCAGCGCCTGAATGTTTTTCTTGACCACGTCCATGCCGACGCCGCGACCGGAAACATCGGTCACCTGTTCGGCGGTGGAAAAGCCGGGCGCGAAAATCAGCGCCCAGACTTCGCTGTCGCTGGCGTTGTCGCCGATCGCGATGTCGCGTTCCTTGGCCTTGGCCAGAATCCGGTCGCGGTCGAGGCCATGGCCATCGTCGGAGACTTCGATCACGATGCTGCCGCCCTGATGCGCGGCCTTCAGCGTGATCGTACCGATTTCGTCCTTGCCTGCGGCGACGCGCGCGGCCGGCATCTCGATGCCGTGGTCCAGGGAATTCCTGACCAGATGCGTCAGCGGATCGGCAATCTTCTCGATCACGCTCTTGTCCAGTTCGGTGCTCTCGCCGACCGTGACCAGACGCGCCTGTTTAACGAGCTTGGCCGCCAGATCGTGCACCATCCGCGGGAAGCGGCTGAATACGAAATCCATCGGCAGCATGCGGATCGACATCACCGCTTCTTGCAGGCTGCGGGTGTTGCGATCCAGTTGCGACAGGCCGGTGAGCAGCTTTTCGTTGAGCACCGGGTCCAGCGCCGAAGCTTGTTGCGTCAGCATCGCCTGGGTAATCACCAGTTCGCCGACCAGATTGATCAGGCTGTCGATTTTTTCGGTGCCGACGCGCAGCGAGCCGCCGTCGCTACCGGTCTTGTGGGTCTCGACCTTGTCGCGTCCGCCCTTGATGACTTTGAGTTCCGCCGCGCGTGGCGCGGTTGCGGGAGTGTTTGCGACTGCCACGGATGCGGCCGGTTGTTCTGCCACCAGCGCTTCGATCTGCAATTCGCATTCGTCTTCGACCCACGCGAAGACCTCGCGCAGCGAGGCCATCGAACAGCTCGACTGCAACACCAGATTCCACGACAGGTAGCAGTCCTCGGCCTCGGCGTCGGCCAGACTCGGCAGCACCGCCTCGTTAATCTCGGCCTGCAAGGTTCCGAGTTCTCCGAGCTCGCGCAGGATGCGCAGCGGGTCGTTGCCGCTGCGGAATAATTCGGGCTTCGGAATAAATTTGATGCGCCATCCGCTCTCGGCGGGTGCTGTCGGCGCGCTGACCGCAGCTACGGCAGGCGCTGCCAACTGGGATTGATTGTGGGCTGTGTCATCGCTGGCGGACAACGCCGCCTCCAGCTCGCTGCGCACCGCGGCCACGGCCGCGTCATCGGCGGGCTTGCCGCTACTGGCGGCGGCGAGCAGGCTGCGCACGATATCCACCGAGCGCAGCAGCACATCGACATCTGGCTGCGTCACCTCGCTCTGGCTGGAACGCATCTGATCGAGCAGCGTTTCCAGCAGGTGGGTGAAGCCGGCGACTTCGGCGAATCCGAACGTCGCGGCACCACCCTTGATCGAGTGCGCCGCACGGAAAATAGTATTGATGATCTCGGCGTCGGTATTGCCGACATCGAGCTTGAGCAGCGCCGACTCCATGACATCGAGGCCTTCGGCGCTTTCGTCGAAGAAGGTCTGATGAAAGCGGGTGATGTCGATTTCCATGGGCGTTCAGCCGACCACGCGCTTGATGGTGGCGATCAGCGTTTCCGGGTTGAACGGCTTGACCAGCCAGCCGGTGGCGCCCGCAGCTTTGCCTTCCTGCTTTTTCTCCGGCGTGGTTTCGGTGGTCAGCATCAGCACCGGCGTGAACTTGTAATCCGGCAGCGTGCGCAAGTTCTTGACCAGCGTGATGCCGTCCATGTTCGGCATGTTGACGTCGGCCAGAACCAGAGTGAATTTTTCCTTGCGCGCAAGATTGAGTGCGACGGCACCGTCTTCGGCTTCGGCGACATCAAAGCCGGCCGCCTTGAGGGTGAACGTCACCATCTGGCGCATCGATGTGGAATCGTCCACGGCGAGTATGCGTGGCATTAAACCGGCTCCTGTCCAAGGCTGAGCAGCGTGGTCGCGCCGAGCAGCGCTGCAGCGCTGCGCAGGACTGCCGACGGTTGCGAGAATCGGGTGTCATGTCCGCTGGCGCGACGGTCGCGACAGAACAGGCAGAACACTTGCAGTGCGGCGGTGTGGATCTGCCGGATATCGGACGCGTCGAGCGTCACCGGCTTGGCGCTGCCGATGTGTTTCAGCAGGGTCTTGCGCAATTCCACGGCCTGCTCGACGCCCAGCTCAGCGGGCAGCGAAACGGCGGGGGATGAACGGCGCTTTTTGGCGGGACTGGTGGCACGCGGAAATCCGGTGACGCCCTGGGGTTTCGATGTCTGGTTCATGGCCTGCACCTCGTCTGCGACAGCGTGATGGTGTGCAGCGACGCAGACCTCATCGGTCTGTGCGCTGTCTCATCAGGACAAAGGCAACATCCATTCCAGACGCTATTTGACGGTTATTTGGCAGTGTCCGGCTGGGGACGTCAGCCGCGAGGGGTGGCAGGGGATTTACGGCTTACACAGCAGTCAGGAATTCAGGTAACAACATTTGTGTGGGCTGCGAGGCCCTCACCCCTGCCCCGCCCCTCTCCCAAAGGGAGAGGGGATTTTCTCCCTTCCCCCGATGGGGGAGTGCGAGCACTGCTCGCACGCGCGGCCGGATGAGGGCGCTTTTGAGGGCAACAGTGTAGATGCGAATTGAAAAATTTATGTCGCCAATATTCCTGACTACTGAGTCATTCTCACCGCTCCTGCCGCATGCGGGATGGGCTTGCGGCTTATGCGCCGTGAGCGCTCGCCGGTTTACGCCGGTCCAGCCGCTCGATCACCGCCGGCAGGTCTTTGGCGGGAACCGCCTTGCTGTAGTAAAAGCCTTGTACCTCGTCGCAGTCGCGGCTGCGCAGATAGTTGAGCTGCTCTTCGGTCTCGACGCCTTCGGCGACGACGCCGATCTGGAGGCTGCGCGCCATCGCGATGACGGCGATGATGATCGCGGCGTCGGCGGCGTCGGTCGCCAGATCGCGCACGAACGAGCGGTCGATCTTGATCTTGTCGATGGGAAAACGGGTGATATAGGACAGGCTCGAATAGCCGGTGCCGAAATCGTCGATGACGATGCTGACGCCGAGGTTGCGGATCTGCGCCAGCATGCCGGCGCTTTCCTCGGGGCTGCGCATCAGCAAGCCTTCGGTGATTTCCAGCGCCAGACAGGACGGCTGCAAGCCGGACTTGCGCAGCACGCGCTCGATCACGTCGAGCCAATCCTTCTGCTGGAACTGGCGCGGCGAGACGTTGACCGCCATCACCAGCGGCCGGCCGATTTTTTTCTGCAAGACGACGCACTGTTCGCAGGCGGTCTCCAGTACCCACTCGCCGATCGGCAGGATCAGTCCGGTTTCCTCGGCCAGCGCGATGAAACGATCCGGCATGATGTCGCCGTAGCGCGGGTGCTTCCAGCGGATCAACGCCTCCATGCCGATGACGCGGCCGTTGCCCAGCGCCACTTCCGGCTGGTAGTGCAGCTCGAACTCGTTGCGCTCCAGCGCAAATCGCAGCGCCGTGGTCAGCGCCAGTTTTTCCTCGGTGGCTTCGAGCATGGTCGGCAGAAACCACTGCATGCTGCTGCGGCCGTGACCCTTGACGTAATACATCGCCATGTCGGCGTTCTTGATCAGGGCGTGCACGTCGGTGCCGTCTTCGGGAAAGATGCTGCCGCCGATGCTCGGCGTGACCAGTAATTCCTGGTGGTTGATCAGGATCGGCGCTGAGATGCGTTCGACGATCTTGCGGATCAGGATATCCAGCTCATCGCGGTCGCGAACGTCGGTGGCCAGCACCACGAACTCGTCGCCGCCGAGCCGCGCCACGGTATCGACTTCGCGCAGGCATTCGCTGATGCGATGCGCGACCGCGATCAACAACTGGTCGCCGACCTGATGACCGAGCGAGTCGTTGACGCGCTTGAAGTGATCCAGATCCATCATCAGCACGCCGACGTGGCGGTTGTTGCGGCGCGCCTGGCGGATCGCCATGTCGAGACGGTCCAGCAGCAGCGTGCGGTTCGGCAGACCGGTCAGACCATCGTGATGCGCCATGTGGCGGATGTAGGCTTCGGCGCGCTTGCTCTCGGTAATGTCGTAGGCGACCTTGAGATAGCCGGTGATTTCGCCGGCGTGGTCGGTCAGCCTCGATACCGACAGCTTGACCGGCACCGTGGTGCGATCCTTGCGGATATAAGTCCATTCGCGTTCTTCGGACAGCCCCATGCCCGGCTTGACCGTCAACACTCTGTAGTCGGCGGGCACTTTCTGCCCCAGCTCCATCGAAAGTTCGGAGGCGCGATGCGCGACTTCGTGCGGGTCGTGAATCAATTCCAGCACGTTCTTGTTCAACATTTCGCGCGCGCTGTAGCCCAGCAACCGCTCGGCGGCCGGGTTGACCGTCAGCACCCGACCGTCGAGGTCGGTGGCGATCATGCTATACGGCAGGTTATCGAGAATGTTTTTCCTGAGCTTCTCGACCTCGGCGGTGCGCGACAGTTCTTCCATGCGTTTGCGCGCGGTGATGTCGATGATCGACGCCAGCACAAACAGATCCTTGCCCATATGCAGTGGGTTGAGGCCGATCTCGATCGGCACTTCGCTGCCGTCCTTGCGCAAGCCGAACAAGTCGCGGCCGGCGCCCATCGAACGTGTTTCCGGGTGGCGGCTGAAACCGGTCCGCAAGGAATCGTGGTCGTTGCGGAATTTTTTTGGCACCAGCATTTCGATGGTGTTGCCGAGCAGTTCGGTGCGACTGTAGCCAAACAGCTTCTCGGCCTGGGAGTTGACCAGCGCGATCAGCCCCGCCGCATCGACCATGACCATGGCATTGGGTGCCGCTTCGATCACCAGCCCCAGACGATCTTCGCCCAGCGGCGGCAGCACGGCGTTTTTGGATGCAGCCTTTGACGCTGTCACGGATTCCTTCACCATCTTTCTACCTCGCAGGCTGCACAGCAATCACTCGATTTTGCAGCAGATATTGCCTGCTCTGCACGGTCGCAGCAAATTGCGGCCGGCCATGCCTTATGCGCCATCCAGCAGCGCCGCCGGGTCGATCAAGGTCAGCAATCGGCCCTGGCGGCTGACGATGCCGGTCACCGCGCTCTGGCTGGCCGCGACATGGGTGGCCGGTGGTGGCTTGATTGACTGTGCAGCCAGATTCAGCACCTCGGCGACGTGATCGACGCGTAAGCCGACCGGCTGCCCGCCATGCGTGACGATGATGATGCAGGCGCTGTCGGCGACCACCGGCAGGCCGAGTTTCTGGCGCAGATCGACCACCGTGACGATGCTGCCGCGCAGGTTGATGACGCCGAGCACCGCTGGCGGTGCGCCGGGGACCGGCTCGATCGTGGCAGCGGCCAGCACCTCCATCACATTGAGGATGGCGATGCCGTAGGGCTGGCCGGCCAGGTCGAAGCTGACCCAGCGCGTCAGCACATCGCCACCGCGGTGCGCACCGGCGATGCTGCGTGCGGCGGGTGCCGGTTCAGCGCTCATGGCGCGGCCACCGCTGCCGGATCGGGGTCGTCGGTCTGCGCCTGTAATTGCCGCAGATGCGGGTCTTCCGGCAGCGCCAGCACCACCAGCACGACGCGACGATTGCGGTTGCGGCCCTCGGCGGTATCGTTGCTATCCACCGGACGATATTCGCCAAAGCCCTCGACGCTCATGCGCTGCGGCGCCACCCCCGACTGCACGAACAGATACACCACGCTGGCTGCGCGTGCCGCCGACAGTTCCCAGTTCGACGGAAATGCGACGGTGCTGATCGGCTGATTGTCGGTATGTCCCTCAATGCGCAGCGAGTTCGGAAACGGCTTGATGATGCCGGCCAGCTGCTGCAACACCGGCACCGCCGTGCTTGAAATCGTGGCGACGCCACTGGGAAACAGGATATCGGCCTTGATCTCGACTTCCAGCCAGTTTTTGCCGCGCCGGACCACGATCAGCCCCTTGTGGATCAGATCGGCCATCGATCGCTGCACTTCCTCGCTCATTTTCGTGAGGTTGGCCTGGCCGCCGGACAAACGACCGGCGTCATCGGCGCGGGCACCATGCGTCATCACGCGATTGATCCCCGCAGACATTTCGGGTCTGTGCACGAGCGCGCCGATCGACTGCGGCACCACCGGCGTCGGCAGCACGCTCATTTTTTGCGAATGATCCGCGCCGTGGCTGATTTTCTCGCCGATCTGTATCGGCGAAATCGACTTGGGCGGCCCGCCGAAAGCTTCCGACAAGGACTCCGACAGCACGCGAAATTTGCCTTCATTGATCGACGAGACTGCGTACATCACCACGAACAGCGCAAACATCAGCGTTACCAGATCGCCGTAGGGGATCGCCCAGGCCTCGTGGTTGGTGTGCTCATCGTGTCGATTTTTGCGGGCCATGACGGACTCAGTGCAGGAAGCCGGCCAGCTTGGCTTCGATGTTGCGGGGATTTTCGCCGCGAGAAATCGAGATCAATCCCTCGATAATCATCTCGCGCGTGTGGGCCTGGCCGTTGACGATCGCCTTGAGCTTGGTCGCCATCGGCAGAAGAATCAGGTTGGCGCTGGCGATGCCATAGACTGTGGCCACGAATGCGGCGGCGATGCCTTCGCCGAGTTCGCTGGGGTTGGTCAGGTTTTTCATCACCGACATCAGCCCGAGCACCGCGCCGACGATGCCCATGGTCGGCGCATAGATGCCCATGCCCTCGAAGACCTTGGCGCCCTGCAGGTCGAAATGTTCCTTGGTCACCATATCCACTTCCATCACGGCACGGATCATGTCGGGCTCGGCGCCATCCACCAGCGCCTGCAAGCCTTGCTTGATGAACGGGTCGGTTTCCGACTCGACGCTCGCTTCCAGCGCCAGCAGTCCCTGTTTACGCGCCGCCGTGCTCCACTCGACGATGCGCGCGATCATCGCCTTGGCATCGTCCTGCGGCGGCCGGAACACCCAGAGTCCCATGTGCATCGCGTGCTTGAAGGTGATGCTCGGCGTCTGCACCAGCGTCGCGCACAGCGTGCCGCAGATCACCACGATGAACGGCTCGGCACCGACCAGCGCGGCCGGGCCGATGCCCTTGATGATGGTCGCCACGATCAGTACCGCGAACGCGCCGATGACTCCGATGATGCTGAACAGATCCATGTCGTGACCCCGTCAGCTCGAATGCCCGTGCGCCCGCACCATGCTGGCACAGTCGAGAATCAGGGCGACGCGTCCGGCACCGGTGACGGTCGCGCCGGACAGTCCGCTGAGACCGCGCAGCATCGTACCCAGCGGCTTGATTACCACTTCCTCGCGGCCGATCACCTGATCGACCACGAAGCCGAATTGTTCGTCGCCGATCCGGATCAGTGCGACGTGGCGCAGTTCGTCGTCCACCGGCGTCACGCCGGCCCAGCGGTCGAGATACACCAGCCGCACGATTTCCTTGCGCAGCAACACCACGTCCCAGGCGTCGAGCTTGCGAATCGCCGCGCCGTCGAGCACGGTGACATCGACCACCGACGCCAGCGGTAATGCGTAAACGCGATCGGCCACCGCCACCATCAGCGCCGGCAGGATCGCCAGCGTCAGCGGCACGCGGATCTCGACACGGCTGCCCTGCCCCAGCACCGAATCGACCTTGACCGAACCATTGAGCTGCGTGATCGCCGACTTGACCACGTCCATGCCGACACCGCGGCCCGACAGATCCGAAATTTGTTCCTTGGTGGAAAACCCGGGCATGAACACCAGCTGGAAGCACTCGCTATTGCTCAACCGTGCCGCCGCCGCTGCGTCCATCAAGCCTTTTTCGACAACCTTGTTGCGCAGACGCTCGGCGTCCATGCCGGCGCCGTCGTCGCTGACGGTGATGACGATATGGTCGCCCTGCTGACAGGCCGCGAGCACCACCTTGCCGGCGACGGGCTTGCCGCAGCGCTGACGCTGCTCGGGCATTTCGATGCCGTGATCGACTGCATTGCGCACCATGTGAATCAGCGGATCGCCCAGCGCTTCGACCAGATTCTTGTCGAGGTCGGTGTCTTCACCGATCAGCTCGACTTCGACCTGCTTGCCGAGCGAGCGCGCGACATCGCGCGCCACTTTTGGAAAGCGCGAGAACACCTTGCGGATCGGCAGCATGCGGATCTGCATCACTGCGTCCTGCAAGCTGCGCGTGATGAAATCGACCTGGCGGATGGTCTTGGCCAGTTCTTCATCGACCGCCACCGCGGTCAGTGTCTTCAGGCGATTGCGCACCAGCACCATTTCGCCGACCAGATTCATCATGCGGTCCAGTCGCTGCGTATCGACGCGGATACTGGTGTCGGCAGGCGCTGCCGGTTTCGCCGGCACCGGCACCGGCGCAGCCGGCGCGGATGCCGCAACAGTCGGCGCAACGGCGGCAGGCTTTGCTTCAGCCGGCGGCTCGGGGGTCGTCGCGCCGGGGCCTTTGCCGGTGCCGTGCAGGCTATCGAGCAAGGCTTCAAATTCATCGTCGCTGATGGCATCGCCGGCCGACGTGGCGGGCGCCGCCACCGCTGCCGCGACTTTCACGACCTCGACCACTGGGGCGGGTTGCGCGCTGGCGAACGCATGCAGCCGCTCAATCAACTCCGCCGGAGCTGCGGCGGTCACGGTGCCGGACGAGGCTTGCGCCATCATCGCCTGCACCTGATCGACCGCCTGCATCACTGCATCCATCAAGGCGCCATCGAGTTTGATCTTGCCGTTGCGCAGGCCGTTGAAAACATCTTCGGCGGCGTGACACAGCGTCACCATGTTGGTGAACTGCAAGAATCCGGCGCCGCCCTTGACGGTGTGAAATGCGCGGAACACCGCATTCAGCAGCTGGCTGTCGTCGGGGCGCTGCTCCAGCTCGACCAACTGCTCGCCGAGCTTCTCGATCAGCTCGCCGGCTTCGACGATGAAATCGGAGAGAATTTCCTGGTCTATTTCAGTGGTCATGAGCGCGCTCAAAATCCGAGATCGGCCAGCAACGCGTCGGCGTCGGACTGGTTTGCGGCTTCGTTGACGCCCGGCACCGCCGGCCCGGCCAGCACCGGCGCAACGGCCGCGCGCGTGGCATTGCCATTGCCCAGACCGGCGGCGCGCAGCAATTCGATCAGCGCGGTTTCAACATCGCGGACCAGCTTGATCACGCGCTTGATGACTTGTCCGGTGAGGTCCTGATATTCCTGCGCCTGCGACAGCGCCGAGAGCGTTCCACTTAGTTGATCGGCGTTATCCATCACCGATTTGTGCAGCAACAACAGTTGCGCCGACAGCGATAGCGCCGCTGGCGTGTCCGGAATCACCACCATCACCTGATCCTGGACCCGCAGTAATTGATGGCCGGCAGCGCGCACGTTGCCCGCCAGATCGCGGCTGCGATCGACCAGATCGAGCGTGTGATGCGCGGCATCCTCAGTCAGCTTGACGACATAGTCGAGGCGCTTGCAGGCGTCGGGCATTTCTGCCGTGACGTATTGCTCGAGACGGCTGTCGGAGCTCATTTCGTTGACGGTGCGGTGCAGGTTGCGCGTGATGCGTGCGACATTGACGAGCAAGCTTTCCTCGCGCAGACGCAGCAACTGCGTCATGCCTTGCTCGAACAGCGCGTCATCGCCGTCTTCCAGCGCGCAGACCAGACCGCGCAAGCGCGTCAGGGTCTCGGCACGGTCGGGCACGGACCGCGGGTTGGCAGCCGTGGCGGTCATGCGGCCTCCGCAGCTCTCTGGAAAATCTTGTCGAGTTTTTCCTTGAGCGTCACCGCGGTGAACGGCTTGATGATGTAGCCATTGACGCCGGCCTTGGCCGCTTCGATGATCTGATCGCGTTGCGCTTCGGCAGTCACCATCAGCACCGGCAGTTTTGCCAGCGCCGGATCCTGCCGGATGTTTTTCAGCAGATCGATGCCGGTCATGCCGGGCATGTTCCAGTCGGTGACGACGAACTCGAAACCGCCACCTTGCAACATCGGCCACGCGGTCTTGCCGTCGTCGGCCTCGCTGGTGTTGGTGTAGCCGAGGTCGTGCAGCAGATTCTTGACGATTCTGCGCATCGTCGAAAAATCATCGACGATCAATATTTTCATGTTCTTGTCCATCTGCATCTCCGGCTATGACCCACTGCCCCGTAGCCGGCTGGCCTGGACAGACAAGGTGAGTGGTTGGTTACGTTTGATGTGGCTCATGTCGCCGCCTCTGCACGCCACTCTTCGAGACGCGCGCGCAAGCGCAACAAAGCCTGCCCATGAATCTGGCACACCCGCGATTCGCTGACGCCGAGAATTACGCCGATTTCACGCAGGTTCAGCTCGTCGTTGTAATACAGCGACAGCAGCAGTTTTTCGCGTTCCGGCAGACTGGCGATCGCCGCCGCGAGGTTGCCCTGGAACTCGTCGTGTTGCAGCGACTGCAAAGGGCCGTCGGCGCTATCGGCATACTGAAAGCGGTCTTCGTTGTCGGCATCCTGCGCGTCCATGCTCAGCACCTGGCAGCGCGCGGCGTCGGCGGTGATGCTGTAGAACTCGTCCAGACTGACGTTCATGCGCTCGGCGACGTCGGCGTCGCGTGCATCACGGCCGGTCTGTTGTTCGATGTCGTGCATCGCTTGTGCCGCTTCGCGGGCGCGGCGATGCAACGAACGCGGCGCCCAGTCGCCCTTGCGCAGTTCGTCCACCATCGCGCCACGGATTCTGATGCTGGCGTAAGTCTCGAAAGTCGCGCCACGGTCGCTGCTGTAGTGGCGCGCCGCCTCGAGCAGACCGATCGCGCCGGCCTGGATCAGGTCCTGCACATCGACGCTGGCCGGCAGGCGTGCCGCCATGTGATAGGCGATGCGCTTGACCAGTTCGCCGTGGCGCACGATCAACTCGTGTTCCGGCGCCGCCGTCTGTGGCTGGATCGTGGTGGCCGCGTTCACGCGGGTGCTCCCAGCATCGGCTCGGCCTTGATCAGGCGCTCGACGAAAAATTCCAGATTGCCGCGGGCGCCTTTGGGCATGCCCCACTGTTCAGCCTTGCGCGCCAGCAGGCGATAGGCTTCGGCCGATGGCGCGTTTGGATACAGCTCCATCACCGGCTTCTGTTTGCGCACCGCACGCTTGAGCCAGTCGTCATGCGGCACCGAGCCCATCAGGTTGAGGGTGATGTCGAGGAAGCGCTCGGAAACCCGGCGCAAGCTGTCGAAAATATCGCGCGCTTCGATGCCGTTGTGGACCATGTTGGCCAGCACCTGCACCCGCGAGACACCGTGGTCGCGGCTCAGCACTTTGATCAGCGCGTAGGCGTCGGTCAGCGACGAGGGATCCTGCGTAACCACCACGATGACTTCCTGCGAAGCCTGGCTGAAAGTGATGACGCTATCGGCGATGCCGGCAGCGGTATCGACGATCAGCACGTCGAGCGGCTGCCGTAGTTCGCAAAACGCATTCACCAATCCGGCATTTTCGGCCGGACTCAGCTCGGCCATGTTGCGCTTGCCGGACGAGGCCGGCACCACCTGCACGCCGGCCGGCCCTTGAAGGATGGTGTCTTCGAGCGAGCACTTGCCTTCGAGCACGTGCGAAAGATTGTAGGTCGGCTGCAAGCCGAGCATGACATCGACGTTGGCCAGACCAAGGTCGCCGTCGAGCAGCATGACTTTTTTGCCGGCCAGGCACATCGCCACCGCCAGATTGATCGAGGTCGTGGTCTTGCCGACGCCGCCCTTGCCGCTGGTCACCGCGATCACCTGCACCGGCTTGGCCAGCCGCAGTTGACGCAGGCCCGCAGCCTGGTCGTCGGGAATCTTAGCCTGCGACATGGATCACCTCTTGTTGTATGTTTTTGCCAAATCCGCCGAAGCGCATGGCCAGGGTACTGTCGTCGAGCACCATCGGGTTCTGCCGTGCCATTTGCATCGCACGCAGCACCAGCCGATCGGCGCGCGCCGCCTGAATGTCTTCCGGTACGCGCTGGCCGTCGGTCACGAATGCCAGCGGTAGCTGACTGCGGATCACCACCGACAGGGCGCCGCCGATGCGGGTGCTCTCGTCGAGTTTGGTCAGGATGCCGCCGTTGAGCGGCGTGGCGCCAAACCGCCGCACCACTTCGTCGAGATCGCCGGCCTGACTGTTGGCTGCCATCACCAGATAGGTACTGATGCGGGTGGAGACGCCTTTCAGCTCCGAGAACTGCGCGGCCAAGTTGCGGTCACGCGGGCCCATGCCGGCGGTATCGATCAACACCAGACGCCGGTCCGAAAGTTTTTTCATGACCTCCGACAGTTCTGCGGCGTTGCCGGCGGTATGCACCGGAATTCCGAGCAGACGGCCGTAGGTAAAAAGTTGTTCCTGCGCGCCGATGCGATAGTGATCGGTGGTCACCAGCGCGATGTCGCGGGTGCCGTGATGCAGGGCGAAATGGCTGGCGAGTTTGGCCAGCGTGGTGGTTTTGCCAACGCCGGTCGGGCCGATCAGGGCGATGGCGCCGCCGGCCAGCACCGGGTCTTTTTTGACGATGGGGATGCGCCGCGACAACAAACCCAGTGGCAGAAATCTTGCGCGATCGGCATCGCTGTATTCCGGCAATTCGCCGGCAATCTGCCGCGCCAGTTCCGGGTCGAGGCCGAGATCACTGAGGACGTTGAGTGCCGAGACGCGCTCGGGCTGCGACTGTTTCATGCCGTTCCAGATCACGCCGGAGAGTTGCTGTTCGAGCAGGCGCCGCATGCCGGAGAAGTCTTCGCGCAGGCGGGTGATCTCCGGGTCTTTGGCGACGCTCATCACCACCGGAGTCGGAATCGGCGTCGGAATCGGCGCGGCGGGCACCGTGGTCTGTACGCGTGTCGGCACCGGCGTTTGTATGCGCGGCTGCGGCCGCGCGGCCGTGGCCATCGCGGGCGCCGGCCGTGCGGCGGCGATCGCTGCCTGCGGCTGAACCGCTGGCGGCATTTGTGCGCCGCTGCGGCGGATTTCGTGCCGCACCGCCTGATGCATCAGCGCGGCGTCGTAATCGACTGCGGCGACTACTTCGATCTCGTTGCCGACGCGGCTATTGGACAGGATCACCGCATCCGGACCCTGCTCGTCGCGCACCATGCGGATGGCTTCGCGCATGTTCTTTGCCAGGAAGCGTTTTATTTTCATGATGCGGTTCCGGATTTCGTTGAGTGATTGAAGGTCTGACCGCGATCAGTAACCGACCGCGCCGACCATGCGAATCTGCTTGCTCTCGGGGACTTCGTTGTACGACAGCACATGCAGACCGGGCACGGTCTGGCGCGTGAACTTGGCCAGCAGCGGCCGCAGTGGCGCCGGTACCAGCAGTACCGCGGGCTGCCCCGCCAGTTCCTGCTTCTGTACGCTGTCGCTGATTGATTTGTGCATACGTTCCGCCAGTCCGGGTTCCAATACCGCGCCGCCGCTTTGCAAGGTGTCTTGCAACACTCGTTCCAGTTGCGGCGCCAGCGTCATGACCGGCAACTCAGTCGCCATACCGTTGATTTCCTGAACAATCTGACGGCCGAGCGCGATCCGCACGGCGCTGATCAGAACGACGGGATCCTGACTGCGCGTGGCGTGCTCCGCCAAAGCCTCGGCGATGCCGCGCAGGTTGCGCAGTGGAATCTGCTCGACCAGCAGTCCTTGCAAGACCTTGACGAACACCGACAGCGACAGCGTCTTGGGCACCAGGTCCTCGACCAGCTTTGGCGCGGCCTTGGCCAGCCCGTTGAGTAGTGCCTGAGCCTCGTCATGGCCGAGCAGTTCCGGTGCGTTTTGTTTGATGATGTGCGACAGATGGGTGGCGATGACGGTACCGGCATCGACCACGGTGTAGCCCAGCGTCTGCGCGTGTTCGCGCACGCCTTTTTCGATCCAGATCGATTCGAGCCCGAACGCCGGGTCGCGCGTGGCGATGCCTTCGAGCGTGCCGAACACGCGTCCGGGATTGAGCGCCATCTCGCGATCCGGATAGACCGCGCCGGTCGCCAGCGGTACGCCGTGCAGAGTGATGCGGTAGGCGCCGGGTTGCAGTTCGAGGTTGTCGCGGATGTGCACCGCCTGCACCAGAAAGCCGAGTTCCTGCGTGAGTTTTTTGCGTACGCCCTTGATCCGCGACATCAGTTCGCCGCCCTGACGGACATCGACCAGCGGTATCAGCCGATAGCCGACCTCCAAGCCGAGCGCGTCGTCGGGCGCGACGTCGTCCCACGACAATTCCTTGGGCGCGGCCGGCGCCGTGATCTGTTTGGCTTCGCTCTCGACCTTGGCCGCCGCACCGCGCTTCATTAGCAGCCAGGCCAGTCCGCCGCAGGCCGCCGCCAGCATCAGGAACACCAGATTGGGCATGCCGGGAATCAGACCGAGCAGACCGAGCAGCAGCGCGGTCACCACCAGCACGCGCGGCTGGCCGAAAATCTGCGACACCAGCTGCGAGCTCATGTCCTGCGAGCGCGACATCCGCGTCACCAGAATCGCCACCGAGGTCGATAGCAGCAGCGACGGCAGTTGCGCGACTAGGCCATCGCCGATGGTCAGCAGGGTGTAATTCTTCAGCGCGTCGCCGATCGCCATGCCGTGTTCGAGCGTGCCGATCAGCAGGCCGCCGACGATATTGATGAACAGGATCAGGATGCCGGCGATGGCGTCGCCGCGTATGAATTTGCTGGCGCCGTCCATCGAGCCGTAGAAATCCGCTTCCTCGCGCACGTCCTGCCGGCGCTGTGCGGCCTCTTCGCGGGTCAGCAGTCCGGCGTTGAGGTCGGCATCGATCGCCATCTGCTTGCCGGGCAAGGCGTCGAGGGTGAAGCGCGCTGCCACTTCCGAGACGCGTTCGGCGCCCTTGGTCACCACCATGAAATTGATGATGGTGAGAATCATGAAGACGATGAAGCCGACGGAGTAATGCCCGCCGATGACAAATTCGCCGAACGCTTCAATCACCTGTCCGGCGGCGCCGGGGCCGTTTTGCCCGTGCAACAGCACCACGCGGGTCGAGGCGACGTTGAGCGCCAGCCGCAGCAAAGTCACCAGCAGCAGGACTGTCGGAAAAGCGTTGAAATCCATCGGCCGCAGCACGTAGACCACCGCCAGCAGGATGATGATCGACAGCGCGATGTTGAACGTGAATAGCGTGTCCAGCATGAACGGTTCCAGCGGCAGAACCATCATGCTCAGGATCACCATCAGCAGGATCGGCGCGCCGAGGCCACTGCCGCCGACACTGCCGATACGCTTCAGGATTTGATTGAAATTCATGCACCGTTCCGGTCATCGCCGATACGCGCCGGAATCCCGGCTCCGCGCACCCGTCACGGGTAACCGTGCAGACCTTGTGCCACGTCAAAATAGCGTCACCCGCTTTGCCGTCACAGGCTTTTGCCGCCTCTCGCCTAGAGCAACGCTGAATAAGTGTTGCGAGCGAAGGCAGGTCGCGTGAGGACGGAGCGCAGGAACCGCAGTGTACAGATGAGTACATGAGGATTCCGAGCACCGCCCTCGCGCGAGATGCCGAGCGCAGTAGCTTATTCAGCGTTGCCCTACGCCTCCCCGCCCGGCACCTCGGCGATTACCGGCATGGCCGGTTTCGGCCCACGGCGGTACATCTTCAGCTGGTAGACATAGGTCAGGACCTGCGCCACGGCGGCGTACAGCGCCACCGAAATCTCGGCGTCGAGTTCGGTGCTGCGGAACAGCGCACGCGCCAGCGGCGGCGCTTCGAGGATCGTGATGCGGTGCTGGCCGGCCAGCTCACGGATCTTGAGTGCGATCAGGTCGGCACCCTTGGCCACCACCACTGGCGCACGCATGTTGCCGGAGCTGTATTTGAGCGCCACCGCGTAGTGCGTCGGGTTGGTGACGACGACATCGGCGGTCGGCAGTTTTTCCATCATGCGGCGATTGGCGGCCTGATGTTGCAGGTTGCGGATACGCGCCTTGACCTCGGGGCGGCCTTCGCTCTGCTTGTGCTCGTCGCGCACTTCCTGCCGGCTCATGCGCAGCTGCTGGCCGTGGTGATAAATCTGCCACGGCACATCGACCAGGGCGATCAGCAGCAGGCCGCCGCAGAGAAACGCGAAGGCTTGCAGGCACAGCACGCCACCGTGGGCAATGCCTTGCAGCAGCGGTTCGTTGACCAGTCCGGCCATCTCGCTGCGTTTACTCCACCAGGCGGCCGCGGCCACCCCGCCGAGGACGGTGAACTTGATCATGCTCTTGAGCAGCTCCATCAAACCGTTCATGGAAAAAATGCGGCCGATGCCGGTGATCGGATTGAGCCGGCTGAAATCGGGAATCATCGCTTTGGTACTGAAATTCCAGCCGCCGAGCAGCATCGGCGCGATCAGCGCGATCACGGTCAGACCGATGAACAGCGGCATCAGCAGGGAAAACGCCGCGCTCAGCATCCGCGCCAGAATGTTCGGCAGCATATCCGGCTGCGACAGCAGCGCAGGATCGATGGTCAACGCGTGCTGCATCAACCGCTCCGCGCCGCGCATGATGCCCGGCCCACCCGACAGCAGCAGCCCCGCGCCCACCACCATCACCAGTGCGGTGGTGAGATCGCGCGATCGCGGCACCTGGCCTTTTTCACGCGCCTCGCGCACACGTTTTGGCGAGGCTTTTTCGGTTTTATCCTGTGCGTCACCGGACATGTCAGGCTCCGTGCAGCAGTGTCGCCATCAGCTGCCAGCTCTGCGTCAGCAGATCGCTGAACACACTCTGCAAACCCGGCAGGCTGTAGCGCAGCAGCAGCAGGCCGGCCAGCAGTGAAATCGGAAAACCGACCGACTGGAAATTCAGCGACGGCGTCGCACGGCTGAGCAAGCCGAAACCCATGTTGACCAGCAACAGCGCGATCATCACCGGCAGCGCGATCTGCAAACCGCCGCTGAACACCACGCCGCTCCAGGCGATCAACGCGCCGAGTTGCGCGGTACCGATACCTGCGGTGGAAATGGGTATGGTGCGAAAGCTGTCGGCCAGCGTCGCGATCAGGATCAGATGGCCGTTCATCGCCAGAAACAGCAGTGTCGCCAATATCATCAGGAATTGCCCGACCACCGGCGTACTGGTGCCGCGCACCGGATCGGCCAGCTGCGCAAAACTCAAGCCCATGCCGTAGGCGATGATCTCGCCGCCCATCACCACCGCCTCGAACGCTAGCATCAGCACGAAGCCGATGACCACGCCCAGCATGAACTGCTGCAAGGTGGTCAGACACCAGGCACCGCTGAACATCGCCAGCGCCGGCGTCACCGGCGTCAGCGGCATGATGATCAAGGTCAGCACCAGACCGAGTCCCAGACGCACCTGTCGCGGCGCAATTTTCGAGCCGATCACCGGCGCGGTCATCAGTACGCCGCCGATGCGGAAAAACGTCCACAACGCATGCTGAACCCAGGCCATCAGCTGTGCGTCGGTAATGCTCATGTCAATTGATCAGCGCGGGGATGTTCTCGAACAGGCGCTGCGTGAACTCCACCAGCAGGCGCAGCATCCACGGCCCCGCAACCACGATCACCACCGCCATCGTCACCAGCTTGGGGATGAAGCTCAGGGTCATTTCGTTGATCTGCGTGGCGGCCTGGAACAAGCCCACCAACACGCCGACCACCAGCGACGCCAGCAGCAGCGGCGCCGACAGCAGCAGCGCCAGCTCGATGGCTTCGCGGCCCTGCGTCATCACCGATTCCGGCGTCATGTCTGAAAACTCGTGGCCAGCGTGCCCATGATCAGGGCCCAGCCATCGACCAGCACAAACAGCATCAGCTTGAACGGCAGCGAGATGATCATCGGCGACAGCATCATCATGCCCATGCTCATCAGGATGCTCGACACCACCAGGTCGATCACCACGAACGGTATGAAAATCAGGAAGCCGATCTGGAACGCGGTGGTCAGCTCGCTGGTCATGAACGACGCCGCCAGCACCGGAAATGGGATGTCTGCGGCGCTGGCGTATTTGCCGTGGCCGGAGATTTTGGCAAAAGCGATCAGGCTCGATTCGCGCGTCTGCGCCAGCATGAATTTACGCACCGGCGTCGCCGCCGCCTGCAGGGCCGGCTCGAACGCCAGCTTGCCGTCCATGTACGGCTGTACCGACTGGCTGTAGATGGTGTTGAACACCGGCGACATCACGAAAAAAGTGAGGAACAACGACAGCCCGATCAGGATCTGGTTGGACGGCGTCTGCGCCGTGCCCAGCGCCTGGCGCAGCAGGCTGAGCACGATGATGATGCGGGTGAACGAAGTCATCATCAACAGCATCGCCGGCAGCAGCGACAAGGCTGTCATCAGCAACAGCACCTGCACGTTGAGACTGTAGGTGCTGCCGCCACCGGCTGCCGGGGTCACCGTCACCGCCGGCAGTCCGGCGGCATGTGCCGCAGGCCCGAGCAGCAGCAAGCCCAACAGCAGGATGATTTTTTTCAGCGTCATGACTTGCGCGCCCGCGCCAGCATCTGTTGCAGTTTCTCGGCGAACGGCGGCAACTGCGGCGACGGCGCCGCGTCCAGCATCGCCGGTGCTTGGTCGAACACATGCAGCGTTTGCACGCGGCCCGGCGCGACGCCGATCAATAGATGTTTGTCGCCGGCCTGCACCAGCAGCACGCGTTCCTTGGCGCCGACCTGCAAGCCGCCGTGCAGACGCAGCGCGCTGGCGTTGCCGCCGCGTGCCGACTGCATCCAGCGCAGCACCCAGGCCAGCGCGAAGATCACCAGCAGCACCAGCACCAGACTGACGGCGGTGGAGGCAAGGCTGCCGGCTATCGACAGCGGCGGGGCCGTCGCGGCGCTGGCGGTGGTGGCGGTGGTGATGACGGCCATGACGATCAGCGCAAGCGGCGGATTCGTTCTGCAGGGCTGATGACGTCGGTCAGGCGAATGCCGAAGCGTTCGTTGACCACCACCACTTCGCCGTGCGCGATCAGGGTGCCGTTGGCGTAAACATCGAGCGGCTCGCCGGCCTCGCGTTGCAACTCGACTACCGAACCCTGATTGAGCTGCAACAGGTTGCGGATCGGCACGCGCGCGCGGCCGACTTCCATCGACAGCGTCACCGGTACATCGAGCAGCACGTCGAGGTTGAACTCGCCGCCCGGTGTCTTGCCGGCTTCGGCGGCCGCCGCGTCGAGCGGCTGAAAGCTGGCGCGCGACACTTCTGCCGGCGCGCCCTGGGGGTTGTCTTTGACTTGAGCATTCATGAGGATTTCCTAGATGGCGCTGGGCTTGTTGTCTTTGGCAATCGTGCCGCTGATACGCAGCGCGTGGCGTCCGCCGCTGATACCGAGACTGCCGTGATACACCGGCATGTTCTCGACGCACAGGTCGAGCACCTTGGGCATGTTGATCGGGATGATGTCGCCGGACTTGAGCTTCATCAGGTCGCGCAGACTCAGCGTGCTCTGCGTCAGCTCGGTGGAGATTTCCACCTCGGCATCCTTGATCTGCTCGCGCAGCGACAGCGTCCAGCGTTCGTCGCGCTCCATGCGGTCGGACTGGATGCCGGCGTCGAGCAGTTCGCGGATCGGCTCCAGCATCGAATAGGGAATGGTGATGTGCAGGTCGCCGCCGCCGCCTTCCAGTTCGATGTGGAATTTCGACACCA
Organism: Stenotrophobium sp.; assembly: GCA_050740035.1. Taxonomy (GTDB): domain Bacteria; phylum Pseudomonadota; class Gammaproteobacteria; order Nevskiales; family Nevskiaceae; genus Stenotrophobium. The sequence goes on from JBOICJ010000063.1 coordinate 28,900, forward strand.
CCACGATTTCGGAAGGCGAGACGATGTTGGCGAAGTGCGGATTGACTTCGGAATTGATGTATTCGTAATCCAGCGCCATCACCGGCGACCAGGCTTCCTTGAGATCGGAAAACGCCTGACGCACCAGCATCTGGATCACGCGCATTTCGGTCGGGGTGAATTCCCGGCCTTCGATCTTGGTGGCGATGCGACCGTCGCCGCCGAAGAAATTCTCGACCACCGAAAACACCAGACGCGGCTCGAAAATGAACAACGCGGTGCCGCGCAGCGGTTTGATGCGCACAAGATTGAGGCTGGTCGGCACGAACAGCGAATGCGTGTACTCACCAAACTTGGCCATCTCGATGCCGACCACCGACAACTCCGGCGTGCGCCGCAGCATGTTGAACAGGCCGATGCGGAACAGGCGGGCGAAGCGCTCGTTGACCATTTCCAGCGTCGGCATGCGGCCGCGGACGATGCGATCCTGCGAGGCAAAATTGAACGAGCGCGCGACGCCGGGTTCCTGCGGCGGGGTTTCGGTTTCGACCTTGCCGCTATCGACGCCGTGCAGCAGGGCGTCGATCTCGTCCTGCGACAGCAGCTCTGAGGAATTCGCGCTCATTGCATCACGAAGCTGGTGAAGTACAGCGCATCGATGCCCGGCTTGCCGGTTTCGAGGGTCATGATTTTCTGCACGCTGGCCAATGCCGCCTTCTCCAGCGCCTGCTTGCCGGCCAGGGTCGAGAGTCCGCTCACGGTCTGCTGACTGAACAGCATCAGCAGGTCATTGCGTATGCGCGGCATGTGCAGCTTGATCGCCTCGGCGGTCGAATCGTCGTGCATCAGCACCTGTACCTCGGCTTGCAGGTAACGGGTCTGATCGGCGTCGGCGAGATTGACCACGAACGCCGGATCGAGCTGGATGTAGATGCTCTTGGCGGCGACTGCGGCCGGCTTGGCCTTCTTGTCGGCGTGATGGGCGAATAGAAAATAATAAGTGGCACCACCACCGGCAACCAGCAGGATCAGCAACACCCCGCCGATCAGCAGCAGCTTGCCTTTCTTTTTGGGCGGCGCGACGACTTCGTCTTCGTCGTCTTCCACCACATCGCGTTTGACTGCCGCACCCGCCATGTCTGCTTTCCTGTGACCGAGGTTCTACCCTGATCAGGCAAGCTGCGTGCCACACGAAATGCGCGATGGCGGCCTTGTTCCACCGCACTTTTCAGTGATTCGACGGGAATTTGACTCGTGGCCCACTGATTGTTGCGTCGGAACTCTGGCGCCGGCTGAACCCGCCCACAACGATCACCCGACTCAGGCGTAATCGTCGAGCAGACCTCGGCGGCTGATTCGCAGCGGTTCGGCGGCCACCGGCTCCGTTCGCTGATCGTGCCGCGTAGCGGTCGGCCTGAACGTCTGCGGCCGTGCACCGGGTTGATCCCCGGGCATTTGTGAAAAAACCTGGGTCTGCGTCAGCGTCAGGCCCTGCTGGTTGAACAGGTCGCGCAACTGCGGCATCGACTGCTCCAGCGCCGCACGCGCCGCCGGATGCTCGGCGGTAAAAACGATGCCGGTATTGCCGCCCTCGATGCGGATGTTCACGTGCACCATACCCAGATCGGCCGGATGCAGATGCAGCTCGGCTTTTTGCAAACCCGCGGACGTGGTCAGCAAGACCTGCTGGCCGACTTGTCCGGCCCAGTCGGCGTGACCCGGATCAAGCGTCAGCGTGGCACTGTGCACGCCGACCGGCGCGGCCGCCAATGGCGGCGGCGACAGCAGTGCGTTCAACGACACCATGCTGGCGGCGGGATTGGCTGCGGCAGTCGCGTCCGTGCTTGCGACATGGGTGCTGGCCAGCGCGGACAAATCATGTGCAGCGTCGCCGGTGGTGGCAGCCGCCGTATTTTTCTGCGCCAACGCGATCAAGCCTGCGGGAGTAGACGCGGGCACCGGCAGACCGACGGGCGCGGCAGCCGGCACGCCGGGCGCCGTGACCGCAGCCGCTGCGGTCACGGCGCTCAGCGGCGCTCCGGCCTGACGACCGGCGTCGGCGGCGCCGGCACTGGGTGTGGCAGCGCCAGCCGCAGGGGTCGCCGCAGCCACAGCAACGGCCGGCGCCGACAACGGCGGCACCGGCAACAAAGCCAGCAGGCCGCTGACATCGATTGGCGGCGCATCATCCTTGTCGGCATCGGATTTTTGCTTCGCAGTCTTGGCGCTGGGGTCTGCTGGAGCCAGTGGCGCCGTGGCGGGGGCAGCCGCCGTCGCACCCGGCGCGGCCGTCGTTGCTTCCGCCGTCGCCCGCTGTTTCTGTGCTTGTAGCGTCTGGCTGAAATTTTTTGAATCGATTTCTTTTGACTTGCCGCCGGCTTTCGTCACTGCCTCGTGCGCCTGCGACTTGACCGGTGCATCGGCGCCGGACGGTGGCGGCCCACTGTCCTTGCGGGGCGCAACGTTGACGTTATTATTTATATTCATATTTCCTAATTACTTATAATTAATAACATTAATATCTGCGGCCAAGCTCACCGGCTGAGACTGGTCTGGCCGGAAGACTGCTTGCGGCTTGCGCACTGCGCTGCGTGTTCGTCCATCTCCTTCTGCAGACGTCGCTCGTCGTGACGCCGGGCCTGAAGGTTGTAGGAAGCGGCCAGTTGATCCAGCACGCCGGCGTCGCGCCGACGCAACAACCAGCGCGCACGCTCGGCCTCACAGCGCAGCCGCGCCTGTTCGACGGTTTTCTGCTGGAAGCGCGCGGCGTCCTGCAACTTCGCCAGAAACGCGCAGCGATTGACGATCATCGACGGCGAGCCGACCGTCATCGAGGCGTCGGCATACTCCGCGGCATAGCGTTGCAGTTCGGCCAGCCGTGCTTCCTGCTCGGCCAGCGCGCGCTGACTTTCGGCCAGCGCCTGCATCGCTTCTTCTTCGCGCATATCGGCCAGTTGCTGTATCGGTTCCAGCCGCGCGGCTCTTGATGCGGGCATGATTTACTCCGGACGTGAGGACAACAAGGTAGTGAGGGCTTTGATGCTGCCGCTGAAATTCGCCGACTCGTGCACGTCCTGGCGCAGGAACTCCTCCATCCGCGGCCACATCGCGATGGCTTGATCGACACGCGCATCGCTGCCTTTCTGATAGGCGCCGATGTTGATCAGGTCGCGGTTGCGCTGATAGGCCGAGAACA
>JBOICJ010000064.1:0-5909 GCA_050740035.1 Stenotrophobium sp.
GCCATGTGCAGCTTGCGCGCCTCGTCGAGAAAAATTCCGGTCAGCGCCTTCATGATATTGGCCTTGTGCACCAAGGTGATTTTCTTGCGGCCGTTGGCGATGGCGTGCTCGAAAGCGTATTCCAGCAGCCGGTGCGCGCCCTGTCGCGTATTGACGCCGGTGGCGATGGCCACCGCCTCGGGGTCGTTGTCGATCGGGATGAAATGCTCGTAGCCCATGTACAGGCCTTCGAGGTTTTCGCGGTAGATCATCAGATCGATGTTTTCGAAACGCCCGCCCGGAATCAGCGTCTTGGTCGGCCGCACGTTGGCGTAGAGTTTGAACGTCTCGCGCAGGCGCACGTTGGACGAACGATAGCCGCCACCCGAGGGCGTCTCCAACGGGCCTTTCAGCGCAAGACGGGTTTTACGAATGCTGTCGAGGCAGGCCGGCGGTAACGGGTCGCCCGCCGTCTTCACGCCGGCAAGACCCGCGACCTGCACATCCCAATCAAAATGCACGTCCAGCGCATCCAACGCCGCGAGCGTCGCTTCGACGATTTCAGGGCCGATGCCGTCGCCGGGAATCAGGGTTGCAGGAATGCTGGAGGTCATGATGTTCTGCCGGTATGACGCGATGGTTCGCGTGTGCCGCACACTCTAGCGAAAATAACGCCGCTGCGAAATTCGACAGCAGCCGGAACCGTCGCGCAGGACGGGCACCATGTGCGATTCAACGCGGCGCTGCAACCGCGATGCGCAGTGCCAGTTCACCGGCCGGCGCAGGCGATGGCCGCGTCGTGCGGTCATGCTTGCGTTTGCTCTCGTCTGTCAGCAACTCATCCGCAAGCCCGGCAAAACAGGTCTGGAACGCCGCCAGCGTCCATTGCCCGAAAATGGTGTGGCCGCCTTCGTAGGCCTGCTCTTGATACTCCTCCTGCGTGGTGACATAGCCCATGTAGTCGTTGCAGTAGGTGCACAGCAGCACGTGCCGGATTTTCCTTTCGCGCAGGCGCTCTGCGACCACCTGCCGCACGCGTTGTCCGGCGGTGGTGGTGAACTCGCCGGGACAGCAGACCAGCGCCAACTGGCCGATGACGACGATCTGCAGCGGCAGCACGGTCGGCACCATCGCGCTTTTATCGATCGCGCCGATGCGCGCCTGCCGTTTCAACTCAGCAATGGTGGGATCGACGAATCCCGGCAGCGCCAGCTTGTCGAGTTTCTGGCCGAGGATGCGCTTGCCACCAGCCTCCAGCAGGATCGCTTTCGGCCCTTGTGCGGCATAGATGCGGCGATAGTAGGCTTGCAGTTCCGGTGGATAGCGATCGATGTTTTTCAGCCGCCGTTTCTTGACGAACCCGGCGATGGCGCGCGCAGCCGCCGCCAGCGGTGGCGCGATGCCGAGTCCATCGACCGGCGTGCCGGCAAAAAACGCGACGCCGTGACAAGGCTCGCTGGTACGAGCGTCGCGCTCGCCGTTGGCGTATGCCGGATCGGCTTTTAGATCGGTGAAGTCGACGTAGGAAAAAATCGCGTCGATGCCGCCCGCGATTTTTTCCTCGTGGTTTTCCTCGAGCAGCGCCAGCGCATGTTCGCTCTGGTAATGGCCGTTGCGCTCGGCATAGTCGTATTCGACCTGACCCTTGATTTTGTTGCGCCGCGCCGTCTGACCCGGCCCGTGGAAATGCGGCGAAACATCGCCGGCCGTGGCCTGCGCAAAAATCGCAACAGCATGCTTCGCACCCGCCTTGTCTAACGCGTGCTCGGCGTGCGCGGCGGCATAGCCCTTGTTGTCGCCGCAGTAGTTGCGCAGCGAGTTGCCGACGCAGGTGGCGTGCACGCCGAACAGCGACAGCAGCGCCTGCAACTGACCGTCGCGGCGGATGCTCAGCAGATGCATCCCGCGATCCAGCGCCAGGTGCGTTTCGGTTTCGCGGCGCCGCGTCACCTCGGGATTGCGGTTGTAGGCGCGCAGCGAGCGGGTCCACGCCACCGGCACGGCGTCATCGAACGCGCCGCCGGCCAGACCCAGTTCGGCCGGTGCGGCGCTTTGCCACGCCTGTACGATGGCGGTCACCGCCGCCGCGACGATTTTCTCCAGGTTGTCCGGCACGAAACCGGGCGTCACCACGTTGTACAGCACATCATGCGTGCAGCCGCCCGGCCCTGAATGCGTGTGCGTGCAGGTCAACACCAGCGACGCTTCGTTGAACACGGCACCCATGCGCGTGTGCAACTGCGCGCAGACGTCGGCGCGCATCGCCTGCGTGACGTAGCCCAGGTCGAGACAGCAGAAGATCGCCGAGTGTTTTTTTTCGTCGCTCAGAAAAATCGCACGCGCATGCAGCGGTGCCTGCTGCCCGCGCACGCGGTGATGCCACATGCCATAGCCCTGCATCGCGTAGCCGTTGGCGCTGACGCGGATTTCCTGTTTACCCCAGCCAATCTGATACACGTTCGCTCCTGAATTTTGTGCACTTGTGCGCGGACTTTCTGATTTTGACATCCCCGTATAACAAGGTCTGGCAATCGGCGATATGATGTTATAACATTTATAAAACATCGTTCGCGGAGGCACTCACATGCAACTGAAGATCATCGCCGTCGGTAACTCGGCGGGCGTGCTGCTCCCCAAGGAGCTGCTGGCGCGCCTGCGCGTCGACAAGGGCGATTCGCTGTACGTCGCCGAAACACCCGACGGCATCCGGCTGATGCCGCACGACCCGCAGCTTGCCGCACAGATGGCTGTCGCCGAACGCGTGATGCACGAAGATCGCACCATCCTGCGCAAACTCGCCGACAGTTGAGCCGATGATGATCGCCTGGATCGAACGCACGCTGCTGCTGATGCTGCACGACCGGCAGATCGCCGAGCATGGTGGCCTCGCCGGCGTGCGCGACGAGAACCTGCTGCAATCGGCGCTGGCGCGGCCGCAGCAGCTCTATGCCTATGGCGACCCGCCGCCCGATCTGGTCGATCTGGCCGCCAGCCTCGCCCACGGCATCGCCAAGAATCACGCCTTCGTCGATGGCAACAAGCGCAGTGCATTCGTTGCCTATCGCACTTTCCTTGCGCTGAACCACGCCACACTCGAAGCCTTTCCTGAGGAAAAGTACGCAACTATCCTCGCACTGGCCGAAGGCAAAATCAGCGAAGCGGAATTTGCCGGATGGCTACGCTCCCACCTGCACCTGCAAGCCGCGGACGATCGGGTTCAGGAGCCGAAGCCCCGCTATCGGCGCACCGCCAAGCGCAAGCGCCCGCGCAGACTCAGCCCGGGAACACCCAAGCTGGTCTGACAGGAATGGACGCGCCCCATAGAGACCCGCCATGCCACATGGAGAGTCGGTGGCATTTCGCGTAACTCGAATATGATGCACCTCGACCTCCAGCTTCGGGAGCGCACCGCATGACGCAGTCTTGGCAGACCAAACTGAATCTACAGCACCCTGTCGTGCAGGCCGGCATGGGCGGCGGCTTGTCCGGCGCCCGACTCACTGCGGCGGTCAGCCTCGTCGGCGGAATGGGCACGCTCGGCTTGATGCCGCCGGCGCCGTTTCATCAAGCCCTGCATGAAACCCGCCAGCGCTGCGGCGACAAGCCCTTCGCCGCCAATCTGCTGATGCCGTTCGTGCGGCACGCACACGTCGAGGCCTGCATCGCCGAGCGCGTGGCGGTGGTCACGATGTTCTATGGCTTCGATCGCGCGCTGGTGCAGCAACTGCAATCCGCCGGAATCGCGGTCTGGCACCAGATCGGCGACATCGCGCAGGCCCAGCAGGCGCTGGACGACGGCGTCGACGGCCTGATCGTGCAAGGCGAGGAAGCGGGCGGCCATCTCGCCAGCAGAAACGGCACGCCGCTGGCAGCGCTGCTGCCGGCAGTGCGCAAGCTGACCGGCGATCGCTGCCCGCTGATTGCCGCAGGCGGCATCCACGACGCCGTCACCGCGCACAAGGCCCGCGCACTCGGCGCCGATGCCGTGGCTGCGGGCACGCGCTTCCTGCTGACGCCGGAAAGCGAAGCGCATCCGGCCTATCAGCAACGTCTGCTGGAAGCGCAGGAAACGCTGCGCACTGAATTATTTGGACTGGCATGGCCGGCACCACACCGCGTGGTCGGCAACGCTGCCACTGCACGCTGGTGTCAGCGCAACACCAATGGCCCGCGCTGGGCGCAGACGCTCAACCGTCTGATGATTCCTAGCCGTCGCCTGCTGCCGATGGATGCGGTGCTGCATCTGGTGAAATTGCAGCGCGTCGGCCTGCCGCTGTATTCGCCCGCCGGCCTGACGCGCGACATGGACCCGCGCTTCCTCGACGTAACCCCGCTCTATGCCGGACGCTGCGTGCGCGAAATCACCCAACTGCGTCCGGCGGCGGACGTGGTTGCGGAGTTGGCGGCCGGTTTCGGGACTTAGTGATCCGGCACGCAAATAGTATGAAACCGTTCGCCCTGAGCTTGTCGAAGGGCGTTTGCGCTAGGGCTTCGACAAGCTCAGCCCGAACGGTATTTATGTGCCGGATCAATAGTGTAGTGCTTCGCAATTAAATGCCCTCTAATTACGGAGCGCTACACTAGTTCTGCAGGTAGACCTCAGAACCCCGCTGTTTGAACTCCTGCGATTTTTCTTCCATGCCTTTGGCCAGCGCCGCCTGCTCGTCGGCACCGATCCTGGCGGCGGCCGGCGTCGTTGGGGAGAATGCAAGACCGCCGCCACTTGCGCTTAGCGCTGCGTAGTCGCGCACGTCCTGGGTGATTTTCATCGAGCAGAAATGCGGACCGCACATCGAGCAGAAGTGCGCCAGCTTGGCGCCTTCCTGGGGCAAGGTTTGATCATGGAATTCCTTGGCCTTTTCAGGATCGAGGCCGAGATTGAACTGGTCATCCCAGCGAAACTCGAAGCGCGCCTTCGACAGCGCGTTGTCGCGCACCTGCGCGGTCGGATGGCCCTTGGCGAGGTCTGCCGCATGCGCAGCGATCTTGTAGGTGATGATGCCTTCGCGCACATCGTTCTTGTCCGGCAGGCCCAGATGTTCCTTCGGCGTGACGTAACACAGCATCGCGGTGCCGAACCAGCCGATCATCGCCGCGCCGATGCCGCTGGTGATATGGTCGTAGCCGGGCGCGATATCGGTGGTCAGCGGCCCCAGCGTGTAGAACGGCGCTTCGTCGCAGTCCTTCAACTGCTTGTCCATGTTCTCCTTGATCAACTGCATCGGCACATGGCCGGGGCCTTCGATCATCACCTGCACGTCGTGTTTCCAGGCAATCTGCGTCAGCTCGCCGAGCGTCTCCAGCTCGCCGAACTGCGCCTCGTCGTTGGCATCCGCGATGCTGCCCGGACGTAAACCATCGCCAAGGCTGAAGGTCACGTCGTAGGCCTTCATGATTTCGCAGATGTCCTCGAAGTGCGTGTAGAGGAAATTTTCCTTGTGATGCGCGAGGCACCACTTGGCGAGAATGCTGCCGCCGCGTGAGACGATGCCGGTAACGCGATCCGCGGTCATCGGGATGTAGCGCAGCAGCACACCGGCATGAATCGTGAAGTAATCGACGCCCTGCTCGGCCTGCTCGATCAGCGTGTCGCGGAATATTTCCCAGGTCAGCTCTTCTGCCTTGCCATCGACTTTTTCCAGCGCCTGATAGATCGGCACCGTGCCGATCGGCACCGGCGAGTTGCGGATGATCCACTCGCGCGTCTCGTGGATGTTCTTGCCGGTCGACAGGTCCATCACCGTGTCGCCGCCCCAGCGCGTGGACCAGGTCATCTTCTCCACTTCCTCGTGGATGGAGGAGGACAGCGCCGAGTTGCCGATGTTGGCGTTGATCTTCACCAGGAAGTTGCGGCCGATGATCATCGGCTCCAATTCCGGATGGTTGATGTTCGCCGTGATCACAGCGCGGCCACGCGCCACTTCGCTGCG
>JBOICJ010000065.1:0-4751 GCA_050740035.1 Stenotrophobium sp.
CCGCTGGTGTCGTGGGTGTGGAAGTGAATCGGCAGGCCGATTTCCTGCTTGAGCACGCGCACCAGTTCGCGCGCCGCGCGCGGGCGGCAGATACCAGCCATGTCCTTGATGCCGAGGATGTGCGCGCCGGATTTCTCCAGCGCCTTCGCCATCCTGACGTAGTACTGCAGGTTGAACTTGGGACGCGAGCCGTCGAACAGGTCGCCGGTATAGCAGATCGCCGATTCGCAGACCGCCCCCGACTCGATCACCGCATCCATCGCCACGCGCATGTTGTCGACGCTATTGAGCGAATCGAACACGCGGAAAATGTCGATGCCATTCTTCGCCGCCTGCTGCACGAAATAACGCACGACGTTGTCGGGATAATTGGTGTAGCCCACCGCATTGGCCGAGCGCAGCAGCATCTGCAAAGGGATGTTGGGAATGGCCGCGCGCAACGTCGCCAGCCGCGCCCAGGGGTCTTCCTTGAGGAAGCGCAGCGCCACGTCGAAGGTGGCGCCGCCCCAGCATTCCAGCGAAAACAGCTGCGGCGCGAGCCGTGCGTAATGCGGCGCGATGGCCGCCATGTCGGCGGTGCGCATGCGTGTGGCGAACAGCGACTGATGCGCGTCGCGCAGGGTGGTGTCGGTGAGCAGGACTTTCTTCTGCGCTTTCAGCCACTGCGCAAAGCCCGCCGCGCCCAGTGTCTTGAGCTGGTCGCGTAGTCCCGGCGGCGGCTGCGCCAGATCGGTGTGCGGCAGCGGCGGCACCGGAAATGCCAGATCGGGAATCTTGCGTCCCTTCATTTCCGGGCTGCCGTTGACGATGACCTCGCCGATGTAGCGCAGCAGCTTGGTGGCGCGGTCGCGACGCGGCGTGAACTGGAACAGCTCGGGCGTGGTGTCGATGAAGCGGGTGGTGCAGGCGCCGGAGCGGAACTCCGGGTGGCTGATGACGTTTTCGAGGAACTGCAGATTGGTCGACAGGCCGCGGATGCGGAATTCACGCAAGGCGCGATCCATGCGGTGCGTCGCTTCGTCGGCGGTCGGCGCCCAGGCGGTGAGCTTGACCAGCATCGAATCGTAATACGGCGTCACCACCGCGCCGCCGTAGGCGGTGCCGCCATCCAGACGGATGCCGAAGCCGGCCGGACTGCGGTAGGCGGTGAGCCGGCCGTGATCGGGCGTGAATCCGTTTTCCGGATCCTCGGTGGTGACGCGGCATTGCAGGGCATGGCCGTCGAGACGAACCTGCTCCTGGGTCGGCAGGCCGTCTTCGCCGAGTCGCAGGCCCTCGGTGACGCGAATTTGCGCCTTGACGATATCGACGCCGGTGACTTCTTCGGTGACCGTGTGCTCGACCTGGATGCGCGGATTGACCTCGATGAAATAGAACTTGCCGGTATCGGCGTCCATCAGGAATTCCACTGTGCCGGCGTGCGAGTAGCTGACCTGCCTGCACAGGCGCAAGGCCGAGTCGCATAACATCTGGCGCTGCACCGGTTCCAGATAGGGCGCAGGTGCGCGCTCCACCACTTTCTGGTTACGCCGCTGCACCGAGCAATCGCGCTCGAACAGGTGCATCAGGTTGCCGTGACTGTCGCCGAGAACCTGCACCTCGACATGGCGTGCGCGGCGTACCAGCTTCTCGACATAGACCTCATCGTTGCCGAAGGCGGACTTGGCTTCGCGCCGCGCCGATTCCATCTGCGGCCCGAGTTCGGCTTCGGACTCGATCACCCGCATGCCGCGGCCGCCGCCGCCCCAGCTGGCCTTCATCATGACCGGATAGCCCACCTTGGCGACGATCGGTTTGCAGGCCTCCAGCGCCTGCGGCAAAGCGCCGGAGGCGGGCAGTACCGCGACCTTGGCCGTAACCGCCGCTTTGCGCGCGGCGACCTTGTCGCCCAGCGTGCGCAACACTACGGGAGTGGGGCCGATGAAACGGACGCCAGCCCCAACACAGGCCTCCGAGAATGCAGGGTTTTCCGAGAGAAAGCCGTAACCCGGATGTATCGCGTCGACTTTTGCCTCCTTGGCGACGCGGATGATGTCGGCGATGTCGAGATAGGCGGCAATCGGCTTCTGGCCGCTACCGACCTTGTAGCTCTCATCCGCCTTGAAGCGATGCAGCGCGAAACGATCTTCGTAGGCGTAGATCGAAACCGTGCGAATGCCCATCTCGGCCGCGGCACGCATCACGCGGATGGAAATTTCGCCACGGTTGGCGACCAGGATTTTGCCAATTTTGGACGCCATCGTGACCTCTGCAATTGTGCAGATGGAATCTGCCGGGAGTGAACCTCGAGTTTAACCGTTCACAGCAGCGGGATCAGGTCGCGGATCGATGATGAAATCAGCTTCCTAGAAGGTATCGCCCGGCACGCGCACCCAGCCCTCCATCAACACCCGCGCGGAGCGCGACATGATCGCCTTCTTCACCACCCACTGGCCATTTTCCTGTACCGCAGCCGCACCGACGCGCAGCGTACCGGAGGGGTGGCCGAAGCGCACGGCCTCGCGCGCGCCACCGCCCGCCGCGAGATTGACCAGCGTGCCGGGAATCGCCGCGGCAGTACCGATGGCGACGGCCGCCGTGCCCATCATCGCGTGGTGCAGCTTGCCCATCGACAGCGCGCGCACGTTGAGATCGATGTCGCCGGCCTTGATCGGTCTGCCGCTGGACGAGGTGTAATCGGCGGGCGGCGCCACAAACGCGACCTTGGGCGTGTGCTGGCGCGTGGCGATCTCCATCACGTCCTTGATCAGTCCCATGCGCAGCGCACCGTAGGCGCGGATGGTCTCGAATTTTTTCAGCGCGGCCGGATCGCTATTGATCGCCTCGCGCAGTTCGGTGCCGGTGTAGCCAATTGCATCGGCATTGACGAAGATGGTCGGGATGCCGGCATTGATCATCGTCGCCTTGAGCGTGCCGACGCCGGGCACTTCGAGATCGTCCACCAGATTGCCGGTCGGGAACATCGCGCCGCCTTCGTCGCCATCGTCCGCCGGATCGAGAAATTCGAGCTGGACTTCCGCCGCCGGAAAGGTCACGCCGTCCAGTTCAAAATCACCGGTTTCCTGCACCGCGCCGTTGTTGATCGGTACGTGCGCGATGATGGTCTTGTTGATCTGCGTCTGCCAGATGCGCACCGTGCACACGCCGTTCTGCGGAATGCGCGCGGCATCGATCAGGCCGTTGTTGATCGCAAACGAGCCGACCGCCGCGCTGAGGTTGCCGCAGTTGCCGGACCAGTCGACGAAAGCCTTGTCGATCGACACCTGACCAAAGCGGTAATCCACATCGTGGTCGGGCTTGGCGCTCCTGGACAGAATTACCGTCTTGGACGTGCTGGAGGTCGCGCCGCCCATGCCGTCGATCTGCGCGCCGTAAGGGTCGGGCGAGCCGATCACGCGCAGCAGCAGCTTGTCGCGCGCCGCGCCCGGCTGCTGGCAACGCTCCGGCAGGTCGGTGAGCTTGAAGAATACGCCCTTGGAGGTGCCGCCGCGCATGTAGGTGGCGGGGATTTTGATTTGAGGCACGTGCGACATGGAGTGATTCCTGAACGAAACGGATTACGACTTGTGCGGAAGGGTTTCGGTTTCGCCGCCCGCATCCTTCCAGCCGCGGAAGCCACCGCTGATATGACAGACGTTGGCCAGGCCCATGTCCTGCAACGTGGCGGTGGTCAATGCCGATCGCCAGCCCGACTGGCAGTAAAAGACGAATTGCTTGTTCTCGCCGAACACCGGTTTGAAGTACGGACTGTCGGGGTCGATCCAGAACTCAAGCATTCCGCGCGGAGCGTGGAATGCGCCGGGAATTTTCCCTTCGCGCTCCAGCTCGCGCACGTCGCGGATATCGACGAAGACGACGGTTGGGTCGCCCAGCTTGCTTTTGGCCTCGTCGTAGGACAGCGTGCGAATCTTTGCGTTCGCCGCGTCCACCAACTGCTTTGAATTCGTTTTTAATGGCATCGTAGTCTGCAATGCGTTAGGCCGCCTTCGACGACGCGAGAAAATCCATCGCGAAGCGCTGCAGCACGCCGCCGGCTTCGTAGACCGACACTTCTTCGTCGGAATCCAGGCGGCAGGTCACCGGCACTTCGACGGTTTCGCCGTTCTTGCGGTGGATGACCAGCGTCAGCGTCGCGCGCGGCTTGCGCTCGCCGATCACGTCGAAAGTCTCGGTGCCGTCGATGCCCAGCGTCAGACGCGTCGTGCCCGGCTTGAACTCCAGCGGCAGCGTGCCCATGCCGATCAGGTTGGTGCGATGAATGCGCTCGAAGCCTTCGGCGACGATCGCCTCGACACCGGCCAGACGCACGGCCTTGGCCGCCCAGTCGCGCGAGCTGCCCTGGCCGTAGTCGGCACCGGCGATGACGATCAGCGGCTGCTTGCGCTGCATGTAGGTTTCGATCGCTTCCCACATGCGCATGACCTTGCCGTCCGGCTCGACGCGCGCCAGCGAGCCCTGCTTGACCTTGCCGTCGACGATCGCCATTTCGTTGATCAGCTTCGGATTGGCGAAGGTCGCGCGCTGCGCCGTGAGATGGTCGCCGCGATGCGTTGCGTAGGAGTTGAAGTCTTCTTCTGGCAGCCCCATCTTGTGCAGGTATTCGCCCGCCGCGCTGTCCATCAGGATCGCGTTCGACGGCGACAGATGATCGGTGGTGATGTTGTCGCCGAGTACCGCCAGCGGCCGCATGCCCTTCATCGTGCGTTCGCCGGCCAGAGCGCCTTCCCAGTACGGCGGACGACGGATGTAGG
>JBOICJ010000066.1:0-1789 GCA_050740035.1 Stenotrophobium sp.
CAATTATTATTTGCCAGTGCTGCCGAAGCCGCCGGTGCCGCGCGCGGTGGCATGGAAGTCCGTGACTAGTTCAAAGTCGGCGCGCACCACCGGCACGAATACCAGTTGCGCGATGCGCTCGCCGGGGTTGATGGTGAACGCGGTCTGGCCGCGGTTCCAGCAGCTCACCATCAGCTCGCCCTGGTAATCCGAATCGATCAACCCGACCAGATTGCCAAGCACGATGCCGTGCTTATGGCCGAGGCCCGAGCGCGGCAGGATCACTGCTGCGAGGTGCGGATCGGCGATGTAGATCGCCAAGCCGGTCTTGAGCAGCGTGGTCTGGCCGGGCGCCAGCTCCAGCACCGCATCGGCGATCACACGCAGATCGAGGCCGGCGGAGCCGTCGGTGGCATAAGCCGGCGCCTGCGCACGCGGGTCGAGAATCTTGAGCTGGATTTTGTGCATTTTGGTGTCACCCGCTGTCGCGGATTAGCTCCTGTAGATTGTTATATAATATTTAATATATTATATATAATTATATAATAAATAACATGTTGGCTTAGGAAAACGGGCACAGCGGGTGACGCGGTCGCGGGGTTTTCCGCTACGCAGAGCGTGCGCGGTAGCGTGCGGTGATGACCTCGGCCAGTTCACGCGCCAGCGCGGTCTTGCTGGCCGGCGCCAGGGCCTGCTCGCCGCCAGGCCAGAACAGATGCAGCGCATTGTCGTCGCGGTCGAAGGCGCGGCCGTTGCCGACCAGATTCGCGGCGATCAGGTCGAGCTGCTTATCCCTGAGTTTGCCCTGCGCATGCTGTTCGAGGTTTTCGGTTTCGGCGGCAAAGCCGACCATGAACAGGCGCGGGAATTTTTCGCGCACGGCTTTGAGCACATCGTCGGTGCGCTCCAGCGCCAGCGACAGTTCCGCGTCCTTTTTCTTGATCTTCTGCGCCACGGCCTGCGCCGGGCGGTAATCCGCGACGGCGGCGGTGGCGACGAAGATATCTGCGGTTTCCGCGGCGGCCAGCGACGCGCCAAGCATGTCCTGCGCGGTTTCGACCGCCACGCGCTGCACACCGTCGGGGGCTGGCAGGCTGGTCGGGCCGGACACCAGCGTCACCGTCGCGCCCAGCGCTTGCAGCGCCTGCGCGACGGCATAGCCCTGTTTGCCGGAGGAGCGGTTGGTGATGACGCGCACCGGGTCGATCGGCTCGCGCGTCGGCCCGGCGGTGACCACCGCGTGCAGCCCTTGCAGCGGGCCGTGGGCCAGCAGCTTGATGACCGTTTCGCGAATCTCGACCGGTTCCCACATGCGGCCATCGCCGATCTCACCGCAGGCCTGCGAGCCGGCGCCGGGGCCGAGCAGGTGCACGCCGCGCTTGCGCAGGATTTCGACATTGGCCTGCGTCGCCGCGTTGCTCCACATCAGCCGGTTCATCGCCGGCGCCAGCGCGATGGGTTTGTCGGTCGCCAGACACAGCGTGGACAGCAGATCGCCGGCCATGCCCTGCGCCAGTTGCGCGATGAAATGGGCGCTGGCCGGCGCGACCACGATCACATCGGCCCAGCGCGCCAGTTCGATGTGGCCCATCGCGGCTTCGTGCGCGGGATCGAACAAGTTGTCGCGTACCGGCCGGCCCGACAGTGCCTGGAACGTCAGCGGTGCGACGAATTCGCGTGCCGAGGTGGACATCACCACCTGCACGTCCGCACCCGCCTCCTTGAAGCGGCGCGTGAGGTCCGCCGCCTTGTAGGCGGCGATGCCGCCGGTGACGCCGAGCAGAATGCGGCGACCGGCCAGGGTTTGTGG
>JBOICJ010000067.1:0-18537 GCA_050740035.1 Stenotrophobium sp.
GGCCTCGACCAACGCCGCCGCACTCACCCTCGGCAAATACCTCACGCCCAAATTATTCGTCAGCTACGGCGTCAGCCTGTTCCAGCCGGGACAGACTTTCCGCATGCTCTACGACATCGGCCACGGCTTCCAGCTGCAGACCGAGTCCGGCACCGCCAGCGGCGGCGATCTGCTTTACACCTACGAGCATTGAAGTACCGAGACAGCGCCACCCGCTCTCGTCTGTAGCGGCTGGAACGTTGTTATAATTTATAGTATAATACTAAATATAGTATATAAATTATAACATCATTTTATCCGTAAACCCCGACAGCGGGTCGCGTCATGCGGACGCTCGGGCCGCATTCCAGCGGCGTTGCCGATCCTGCAGCGCCAGAAACAGCGCGATGCCGAAGGCGTAGCTGGTCAGCAGGCTCATCGGAAAGAACAGCCACGCGCTGCGCAGGCCGCTGCGACGGCCCTCGAGGATGGTCCAGAGCGGATACAGGATCAGGTTGGCGATGATCAGGTCCTGACCGCCGGAAGCCGAGGCCGGGTTGACGAACAGCAGTGTGGTCCAGTGCCACCAGCCGGCATCGGCGCCGTACTGCCGCAGGTACTGGAAGTTGAAATACCAGCCGATCAGCAAGGCCGCCAGCGCGATGAGGACGTACAGCCACTCGAGGGCGGAACTGCCGACCGCCGCGTCGCCGGTCGCGAACAGGCGTGCGTTGCGGTAGACGATCAGCGCGACCGAAAACAGGCCGATGACGATGTAGAAAATTTCGCTGGGCGAGAGAAACATGTGCGGCTCCCCGGTCGTGAAGGTTTATCCCAGTCGCTGCTGCAGCCAGTGGCCGATCGCTTCGATTTCCTCGGCGCAGACCTGGTGCTGCATCGGGTATTTGCGCCAGTCTACGGCATAGCCTTCGCTGCGCAGGATTTCGCAGGAATTCTCGCCGAGCAGGTACGGTAGCACCGGGTCGAACTCGCCGTGGCACATGAGGATCGGCGTGGCGCGGTTGGCGGCGCTGGCCTCGCCGGCGAGGCGGTCGGCCAGCGGCAGATAGGTCGACAGCGCCAGCACGCCGCCCAGTGTCTGCGGATAGCGCAGCGCGGTGTGCAGGGTGATGGCGCCGCCCTGCGAGAAACCGGCGATGATGATCTTGCCGGCGGCGATGCCGCTGTCGAGCGTCTGCCGGATATGGCCGTGCACGATTTTTTCGGAATCGCGGATGCCGGCGTCATCCTGCTGGTTCATCTTCGACAGGCTGAGGATGTCGTACCAGGCGCGCATCTTCATGCCGTTGTTGATCGTCACCGGCCGCACCGGCGCGTGCGGAAACACGAAACGGATGCCGTGATCGTCCGGCAATCCGAGTTCCGGCACGATCGGCACGAAATCGTGTCCGTCGGCGCCCAGTCCATGCAGCCAGATCACGGCGGCGCGGGCGGGGCTGTCAGGTTCGATGACGACGGCTTCGGGACTTTCGTGGATTTTCATATTGATGATCGGGGTAAAAGTGTTGCGATTGTCGGCGTTAGTGCCGGCCGCGGCAACGGTCGGTTAAGGCAACACTGAATGAGCTGCTGCGCTCGTTCACACGCTGCGAAGCAGTGCTTCGGTCGTGTTCACTCTCGCGTGAGGGTGGTGCTCGTTCGGGCTTGGCGAAGCAGTGCTTCGCCTGAACCAGCCCTCACCCTCATGTACTCCTCTGTACACTGCGGCTCCTGCGCTCCGTCCTCACGCGACTTGCCTTCGCTCGCGACACTTATTCAGCGTTGCCTTAAACTGCGTTCCGGTTTTTGGAGCGCACGCATGGGCCAACGTATCCTGATTTGCAGCGGGCTGCTGGCAGCCCTGTGCCTGTCCGCCTGCGGACAAAGTGGTGCGCTGTACCTGCCCGACCAGGCGCCGGTCAGAAAACCGCTGCCCTATGAGCAGACCCAGCCCGAAGCCGCAGTGCCGCCAGCCAAACCGGACGTTGCGCCACAGACGACCCCCAGCACCACGGCGCCGGCCGCCGGCACCAACAAGGAAACTCCGTAGTGGATCATTTCGAATACCGCGGCGGCGCACTGCACGCCGAAGACGTGCCGGTCGCCGACATCGCCGCGCGCTACGGCACGCCCTGCTATGTCTATTCGCGGGCGACGCTGGAGCGGCACTACCGTGCCTTCGACCAAGCGCTGGCCAGCGTGCCGCACCAGGTCTGTTACGCGGTCAAGGCCAACTCCAACCTCGCCGTGCTCAACGTGCTGGCGCGCCTGGGCAGCGGCTTCGACATCGTCTCCGGCGGCGAACTGTTCCGCGTGCTGCGCGCCGGCGGCGAACCCGGCAAGATCGTGTTTTCCGGCGTCGGCAAGACCGTGCAGGAAATGCACGATGCGCTCGATGCCGGCATCTACTGTTTCAACGTCGAGTCGGAATCCGAGTTGCTGCGGCTCGATGCCGTCGCGCACAAGCGCGGCGAACGCGCCCGCATCGCCCTGCGGGTCAACCCGGACGTCGACGCCAAGACCCATCCGTACATTTCCACCGGACTCAAGAACAACAAGTTCGGCGTCGACATCGCCACCGCCGAACGGCTCTACGCGGCTGCCGCGAACATGCCCGGCATCCAGATCATCGGCATCGCCAGCCACATCGGCTCGCAGTTGCTGGAGGTGCAGCCGTTCCTCGACGCGCTGGATCGCGTGCTGGCCTTGGTCGAGCGCCTGCAGACGGCTGGCATTGCGTTGCAGCACATCGATGTCGGCGGCGGACTGGGCGTGCGCTATCGCGACGAGCAGCCGATCGCGCCGAGCGTCTGGGCCGCTGCGCTGCTGGCACGGCTCGGCGAGCGCGGACTCAAGGTCATGACCGAACCCGGTCGCGCCATCGCCGGCAATGCCGGCGTGCTGCTGATGCGCGTCGCGGCGCTCAAGTGCACTGCTGCGAAAAATTTTGCGGTGGTCGATGCGGCGATGAACGACCTGATCCGGCCGACGCTGTATCAGGCGTGGATGGACATTATTCCCGCCAACGAAAAATCCGCAGTGGAGCAGAAGACCTGGGACATCGTCGGCCCGGTCTGCGAAAGCGGCGACTGGCTGGGCAAGGACCGCACGCTGGCGCTGGCCGAGGGCGATCTGCTGGCGGTGCGTACCGCCGGCGCCTACGGCTACACCATGTCGTCCAACTACAACACGCGGCCGCGCGCCGCCGAGGTGATGGTCGACGGCGACACGCTGCATCTGGTGCGTGCGCGCGAAACGCTGGACGACCTGCTGCGCGGAGAGGCCGTGCTGCCGTGAATGCCGTTGCCGCCGATATCCGGGTCTGCTTTGTCGGCGACTCCTTTGTCGCCGGCGTCGGCGATCCGGAACATCGGGGATGGACGGGCCGTGTCTGCGCCCGCGCCGCGGCCGATGGTCATGCGCTGACCAGCTATAACCTCGGCATCCGCCACGAGACCAGTGCGGATATTGCCGCGCGCTGGCAGCCGGAGTGCGCGCGGCGCCTGCGACAGGGCGAGCACAGACACATCGTATTTTCCTTTGGCGTCAACGATACGGTCATGGCCTCCGACGCGACCCGCATCGCGCCCGAAGACAGCCTGAAAAATCTGCGCAGCATCCTCGGTATGGCGGCCCGCGACTACAATATCGCGATGGTCGGCCCACCGCCGGTGGCCGATGACGAACTGAATCTGCGCATCGACGTGCTCAGCCGGCAATTTGGCGAAATCTGCAAGGAATTGCGCGTGCCCTACCTGCCGGTTTTCGATGCGCTGAATGCGAAAAATTCGATCTGGATACGACAGGCTGCCGCCAATGACGGCGCGCATCCGCGTGCCCAAGCCTACGCGGCGCTCGCGCAACTCGTGCAGGACTGGCCGCAGTGGTGGTTCCGATGAAACCGCTGATTCTGATCGACGGGTCGTCGTGGCTGTTTCGCGCCTATCACGCGCTGCCGCCGCTGACCAATCCCGCGGGCCAGCCGACCGGCGCGGTCTACGGCATGGGCAACATGCTGCGGCGGCTGATGAAGGACTACGCGCCGGAACGCATCTGCGTGGTGTTCGACCCGCCGGGGCCGACGTTTCGCGAGGAGATCTATGCCGATTACAAGGCCAACCGCGACGCCACGCCGGAGGATTTGTCGAGCCAGTTCCCGCTGATCATCGAGATGATCTCAGCGCTGGGTCTGCCGGTGTTGCAGATTCCAAAAGTCGAGGCCGACGATGTCATCGGCACGCTGGCGAAACAGGGCGTGGCCGCTGGACTGGACGTGCTGATCGTCACCAGCGACAAGGACATGGCGCAGCTGGTGAACGACAAGGTAAATCTGCTCGACACCATGAAGAGCCGGCGCATGAACCCGGCCGGCGTGGTGGAAAAATTCGGCGTGCCGCCGGAGCGCATCGTCGAGCTGCTGGCGTTGATGGGCGACACCAGCGACAACATTCCCGGCGTGCCTAGCGTCGGCCCCAAGACCGCCGCGAAGTGGCTCAACGAATACGGCTCGCTCGATGCGCTGGTGGCGCAGGCGGACCAGATCGGCGGCAAGGTCGGCGAGAAATTCCGCGCGCATCTGCAGCAGGGACTGCTGCCGGTGGCCAAAGACCTCGCGACGATCCGCTGCGAACTGCAACTGCCGGTTGCGGTCAACGATCTGGTACCCGGCACCGCCGACACGGCGAAGCTGGCGCCGTTTTACCAGCGCATGGGTTTTCATCGCTGGCTGGAAGAACTCGGCAATGCTGCCGCAGAATCCACAGAGACCGTAGGGCGGGTTAGCCCGGCGCAGCCGGGCGTAACCCGCCAGGTCGAGAACGCGGATACGGCGGGTAACGCGGCTGGCGCCGCTAACCCGCCCACCATCGAGTCGGAGCAGATCAAGACGCGCCACGAGTTGGTGCTCGATACAGAGACGCTGGAAAATCTGGCAAAAAAGCTTGAGGCCGCCGAGCTGTTCTGTTTCGACACCGAGACCGACAGCCTCGAATCCAACCAGGCGAATCTGGTCGGGCTGGCATTTGCGGTCGAGGCGGGCCACGGCTGGTATATCCCGATCGGACACAATTACCTGGGCGCGCCGGCGCAACTGCCGCTGGAAAAAGTGCTGGCGCGGTTGCGGCCCGTGCTCGAAGACGAAAACCGCGCCAAGGCCGGGCAGCACATCAAGTTCGATCTCAACGTGCTGGCGAATCACGGCGTGCAGGTGCGCGGCGTGCGTCACGACACCATGCTGCAAAGCTATGTGCTCGATGCCGTCGGCAATCGCCACGACATGGACACGCTGGCGCAGAAATATCTCGGTCACCAGACCATCGCGTTCAGCGACGTCGCCGGCAAGGGCAAGCACCAGATCACCTTCAACCAGGTCGAGCTGGAAAAGGCCGGCGAGTATTCGGCCGAGGATGCCGATATCACGCTGCGCCTGCATCACGCGCTGTACCCGCGCGTCTGCGAGATCGCGGCGCTGAAAAGGGTTTATGAAACCATCGAGATGCCGCTGGTGCCGGTGCTGGCGCGGATGGAGCAGACCGGCGTCGGCATCGACGCGGCATTGCTGGCGCGCATCAGCGTCGAACTCGGCGAGCGCATGAGCGCGCTGCAGGCCGAGGTGTTCCGCGAGGCCGGCACCGAATTCAACCTCGGTTCGCCCAAGCAGTTGCAGCAGATACTGTTCGAGAAGCTGCAACTGCCGGTGCTGGGCAAGACGCCCAAGGGCGATCCGTCGACGGCGGAAGATGTGCTGGAGGAACTGGCCGCGCAGCACGCGCTGCCGCGCCTGATCCTCGACTGGCGCGGACTGACCAAGTTGCGCTCGACCTATGCCGACGCGCTGCCGCAGCAGATCAATCCGCGCACCGGACGCATCCACACCAGCTATCACCAGGCGGTGGCGGCAACCGGACGCCTGTCTTCGCAGGACCCGAATCTTCAGAACATCCCGATCCGCAGCGCCGAGGGCCGGCGCATCCGCCAGGCGTTTGTCGCCGCTCCCGGACAGGCGCTGCTGTCGATCGATTATTCGCAGATCGAATTGCGCCTGATGGCGCACTTCTCCGGCGACGCCAAGTTGCTCGATGCGTTCCATCACAATCGCGACATTCATCAGGCGACGGCGGCCGAGGTGTTCGGACTGTCGCTGGAACAGGTCAGCGGCGAACAGCGGCGCGCAGCCAAGGCGATCAACTTCGGTTTGATTTACGGCATGTCCGCGTTCGGTCTGGCGCGACAACTCGCGATTTCGCGCCAGGATGCGCAGTCCTACATCGAAAGATTTTTCGAGCGCTATCCCGGCGTCAAGCGTTTCATGGACAGCACCCGCGAGCAGGCGCACCGCATCGGCTACGTCGAAACCCTGCTCGGACGGCGGCTGTATCTGCCCAACATCAATTCGCGCAATGCCAATCTGCGGCAATACGCCGAGCGCACCGCCATCAACGCGCCGTTGCAGGGCACGGCGGCCGACCTGATCAAGCTGGCGATGATTGCGCTGCATGCGGAGCTGGGCGCGCGTGCGCCGGAGCTGCGCATGATCATGCAGGTGCATGACGAACTGGTGTTTGAAGGCCCCGAAGCGCGGCTGCGCGAGCTGGCGCCGGCGATCAGCGCCAGCATGTGCAATATCCTTGAACTGAAAGTGCCCTTGCAGGCCGAGGCCGGACTGGGTCCGAACTGGGATGCCGCGCACGACCTGTCCGGCGCCCTGAAACACTAATCGCGTTGGGCATCGCGTCGGCCAATCCACCCAAGGCACTGAATCTGCTTGATTATTTATAAAGATAAGCTGGCGGATGCGGATTGCCGGAACTTTTCCCGAGTGGCCATGCTCTAAGTCTATGAGCGTGGATCCTCCCTTTTCCCGCTCCCGTTCCACTCCCTGAACGGCTCGCCGGCACCCCCAAGGCCGGAGTTGTTGCCCGATGGCCTCCCCCCAGGTCATCGGGCATTTTTATTGGGATCGGCCCTTGGCAGGCACCGTCCCGGGCCCGCGAAAATTTGTTACCAAACTTAACGGAACCTTTCGCCGCAGGCGTGTTCCAATCCTTCGAGCGCGGATTCTCCCTTTTCCCGCTCCCGTCTCACTCCCTGGACGGTTGACCGGCACTCCCCCTGCCGGAGCAGTAAGCCCGGTGGCTTCCCCCCAAGCCACCGGGCGTTTTTATTCGTGCCCCAGCAATTTTCTCAGCGCGGCAACCGCTTCATCCAGTCCCAGGCGAGTCTCTGCGGAAAACAACTGCACGCCGTTCATCTGCGCGTGACCCGCCAGCGATTTGCGAACCTTGAGCAACTGCGTCTTGGCGGCGCCGTAACCCAGCTTGTCGGCCTTGGTCAGCAGGATATGGCAGGGCCGTGCCGCCGCCTCGGCCCAGTCGAGCATCTGCTGGTCGAAATCGGTGAGCGGGTGGCGGATATCCATGATCAAAACGATGCCGCGCAGGTTGTTGCGCATCTCGACGTAACTGCCGATCAGCTGACCCCAGCTGCGACGGATCGGCAGCGGCACTTTGGCATAGCCATATCCGGGCAAATCCGCGAATCGGCCGATCCCATCGATTTCGAACAGATTGATCAACTGGGTGCGGCCCGGCGTCTTGCTGACCCGCGCCAGATGATTCTGCACCGTCAGGGTGTTGAGCGCACTGGATTTGCCGGCGTTGGAGCGGCCGGCGAACGCCAGTTCCGGCGTCTCGTCGCGGGGCAACTGCGCCAAGTCCGCGCAGGAAATCAGGAACCGCGCCTGCGCAAAAGGATTGGCTGGGTTGACCATGAAAGCATGTCGTTAGTGTAATATTTGGGTCCAACTTAACCTTAATGACCGCGTGCCGCCACTGGGTGCGCCGACCTTTTCAGTTTCGGGGAGCTCCATCAATGAAGCGCGTTTTGCTCGTCCTTGCCCTGTCAGTGCCTTTCGCCGTCTTCGCCGCCGAACAAACCGCGCAGGATCCTTTCGTGAAGGGCGACGCCACGGTGGGCGCGACCAAGGCGGCCGTCTGTGGCGCCTGCCACGGACCCACCGGCAACAGCACCGCGCCCAACTTCCCCAATCTCGCCGGCCAGAACTCGAAATACATTTACGAGCAGTTGCAGAGCTTCAAGAGCGGCAAGCGCGTCAACCCGGTGATGCAGCCGCAGGCGGCGGCGCTGTCCGACCAGGACATGCAGGATCTGGCCGTGCATTTTGCCGCCGGCACCATGTCGCCCGGCGTCGCCAGCAAGGATGCGGTGGCCATCGCCGAGCCGATCTATCGCGCCGGCATCGCGGCGCGCGGCATCCCCGCCTGCGCGGCCTGCCACGGACCCACCGGCGCGGGCGTCCCGTCCAGCGGTTATCCGCGCATCGGCGGCCAGCATGCGACCTACCTCGCAGGCTCTTTGCGCCGCCTGCATGACATGAACGCGGAATCTTTGCCGGATGGCAATGTCAAGATCATGTCTTCGATCGCGGCCAAGCTCAGCGACAAGGAGATGGACGCCCTGGCGTCGTACATCAACGGCTTGCAATAAGGAACAATCATGCGTCTTATCTCCGGTCTACTGCTCTCGGTCGCGGCGCTGTTGCCGCTCGCCTGCTCCGCCACCGAGGCCGCGCCCCCTCAGTACAAACTCGGCACCGACTACGCCCGCGTGCGCGCGATTGCCCCCGCACCCAATCCCAAGCGCATCCAGGTCGAGGAATTCTTCTGGTACGGCTGTCCGCACTGCTACGACTTCGATCCCGACATCACGGCCTGGGCCGCACACAAGGCGGCCGACGTGGATTTCGTGCGGGTGCCGAACAGTCTGGGCCGGCCTTCGGGCATCCTCGACAGCAGGGCGTTCTACACGGCCGAGGCGCTCAACTTCGGCGACAAGATGCACAAGCCGTTCTTCGACGCGATTCACAAATACAACCAGCCGATGAACACCGAGGCCCAGATCCAGGCGTTTTTCACCGCGCAGACCGGAGTGATGCCGGGCATCTTCACCAGCACCTTCAACAGTTTCGCGGTGGACTCGAAGGTGCGCCGCGCCGAGCAACTGGCGCAGGACTACGGCATCGACAGCGTGCCGACGGTGGTGGTCGGCGGCGAGTATTACACCAACGGCTCGCTGGCCAAGGGCTTTCCCGATGTCATCAAGGTGATCGACTTCCTCGTCGACAAGGTCCGCAAAGAGCGTGCCGGCAAGTAAACGCAGCCGCCATCTGCTGCGCAAGACGGCCCGGCTCAGCGCCGGGCTTTTCTTATCGCTCTCCGGCGTCCTGCATGCGGCTGACGTGCCGGCGCAGCCGGTGCCGCTGGCCTCGGTGCAGCGCGCCTGCGAACTGCTGGGCTCACGCCTGCAAAGCGTCGGCGTCGAAGCCTGCCTGAACGCCGACCTGCAAGCCGGGCCGATTCCCAGCGTGCGCGGCCAGCCGTTGCTGTATCGCGATTTTCTGCCGAAGACCAATCATGGCATTCCGCATCGCGTCTTGATGCTCGGAGGCATCCACGGCGATGAGCTGTCGGCGGTGAGCCTGGTCTTCAAGTGGATGCAGCACTTGCAGGATCAGCGTTTCCAGCCGTTCCACTGGCGCGTCATCCCATGCCTGAACCCGGATGGGCTGTTGTCCGAGCCGTCGACACGGACCAATGCCCACGGCGTTGACCTGAACCGGAATTTCTTCACCACGAGCGACTGGGTCGCGGACGCCATCGGCAACTGGAAGCGAAAAACCTATTCCAATCCACGGTACTACCCGGGACCGGCGCCGCTGTCCGAGCCGGAGAGCCGCAGCCTGACCGAAACCATCCGCCGGTTTCATCCAGACATCATCATTTCCGTGCATGCGCCCTTCGATGTGCTTGATTTTGACGGATCGCGCAAACCGCCCAAACACTTTGGTTTTCTCGACCTGCACCAGATCGGCACCTATCCCGGTTCGCTGGGAAACTACGCGGGGATCGGCCTCGATATTCCGGTGATTACGCTGGAACTGCCCAATGCACGGCTGATGCCGACGCCGGCGCAGACGCAGCGCATCTGGGACGACATGCTGACCTGGCTCGACCGCAACATGCCGAAGCATGACTCACCGCTCTACCTGCGGCTCAACGACCGGCCCTGGCAGGAATGAGCGTGCCGCCGGCCGGCCTGAATTTCAGAGCTGGGCTTCGCGAAAAATCTTCCAGTGGCCGTCGTCGCCGCGTTTCCAGAACTGCTGCTTGCGGGTGACGCTGTCGTAGTTGTTGCTGCGGTAGTCCATGGTGAATTCCACCAGCATCAGCGAGCCGTTGCTGCCGGGATAGCGGTACAGGTCGATGTCGCTGAGCTTGATGTGGATGTACTTCTTGAGGCGGTTGACGCGCTTCTTGTAAGCGGAGAAGGCGGCGTAGTTCATGCCGTCGGTGATGAAGTCATGATCGTAAAACGAGAGATAGCCGTCGGTATCCACCGCCGACCACTGATGCCGCCAGGCTTCGAGATGTTTCAGGAACGCATCTTTCTCGGCGCGGATTTCCTTTGCTGATTTCCAGCTCAGGTCGTCGCTGAGGATGACCGGCGTCTGTTGGCCGGCTTCGACGTAGGGACGCAAGGCCAGCAGGTCGTCGTTGGCCATGGTGACGCAGCCCTCGCTGGAACGGGGTGCGCGCACGTAAGTGTCGGGGGGTACGCCGTGCAGCCAGATGCCGGAACCGCCGCGCTTTTTGAAATCGTCCCAGAGATTCGGATAGCTCAGGGGAAACGCGCCTGCGCCGTAGAGTCCGGGCAGGGATTTGCCGGGAATCCAGCTGGTGATGTGATAAACCCCGACCGGCGTTTTCAGGTCGCCGGCGGTTTCCTTGCCGTAGCCATTGCGGCCGATGCCGGCATACATCTGGCGCACCAGGCTGAATTTGCCGTCGCTGTCGTTCTTCAGCAGATACAGCCGCGCCTTCGGCAGGTCGACCAGAATCACATAGGGATGTTGCGACGACAGCTGCAGGACGTCGCTCGGGATCGAACCGGGCGCCGGCGTGGCTTTTTCCGCGGCGATGCGCAGACGCGCTTCCTCGGCAAGGTCTTGCAACACGGTATTCGTACTGCTGTCGTTAACGATGTTCTCGGTCGTGCCCGAGATCGAGGCCAGCACTTCGCTGTAGAACATGTGGGCCAGCAGGAAATTGGGTTGCTGCTGGGTCAACTCCCCCAGGGTCTTCAACGCGCCGTGGGTGTCGCCCTTGCGCAGCTGCTCGATGCCCTGCAGCAATTCGGTCTCGGGAGCGTCCATCGTTGGCGCACCGCCCGGCGCTTCGATGGCCTGCGCGCGAAATGAAAGCAGCAGTAGCGCGGCCAGCGCGGCCGTGGAGAAAAACGTACGGGGCATTTCGATCAGCGCGTGTATTCGCGAACGATTTTCCAGTTGTCGCCGCTGCGCGCCAGGTCCAGCACCTTGCCGACGGAGTCGCTGAAGCTGTCCGAAGCGTAGTCCTGTGTGAAGCTCACGCTCATGCGATCCGGCGCGGCCTGGGTCATGGCGACATCCTTGATCTTGACCGAGATATGCGCCGGCTTGGTGATGCGCTCGGTGCGTTGCTGTTTCCAGGCGGCACGGCTCTGCGCGCCTTCGGGGGTGAAGTCCGCGCCATACGCGGCGAAATATGCCGGCAGATCCTTGTTCGACCAGGCGTTGGCCCAGGCCTGCAATGCCGCATTGACCGCGCTGGTGGTGGCTTCGTCCACTGCCGTTGTGGCCTGGGCGGCTGCCGGAGCGGCGGCGGCTGGCTCGGAGGGTGTGACCGCGGCTGCCGGGGCCGGTGCGGTAGCCTCCGCTGCCGCTGCCGCTGCCGCCGGGGCGGGCTGTGCCGGCGCACCGGCCGTCATCGCGGTGGCGCTGGTGGTCTGCTCGATCTGGTTGATCAGGTTGAGCTTGCTGCGCACGGACGAGTTGTCCTTGTCCAGTGCCAGCGCGCGGTTGTAGGCGGCGCCGGCCAGTGCCGAGTAAATGTCGCCGAGGTTTTCATGTGCGGTGGCGTAGCCGGGGTGCGTCGCCAGCGCCGCTTGCAGCGCTTCGCGGGCCTTGTCGTAGTCGCCCTGCTGCGCGTAGAGCACGGCGAGGTTGTTGTAAGGCTCGGGCAACTGCGGGTAATCGCGCGTCAGGTCCGAAAACACCTTCATCGCGTCGGTCGTGCGCTTGAGCTGGGTGAGGGCGATGCCGCGGGCAAAGCGCGCCTGCGCGTCCTGCGGATTGCGCGCCACCTGCTGGTCCAGCAGTTTCAGCGCGTCCTGATACTGGCCCTTGGCCATGAGCGCTGTGGCATCGTCGGTCGTGCCGGCGGCGACGGCGGAAAACGAAAAAACAGCGATGAGGATGGCAATAGCCGAATTGCGAAGATGTAAAGTCACGCCCGACCCCTGCAGTGTTGGGTTAAACAGTTCTCCCGTAATATATCAGCATCATCCGCATAAGTTGGTGGCCAATTGCAGCGGCAGGGTCGTCGGCGCGTGCGGCGGGCGATCCCGGGGCTCCCGGCAATCACGAGACAGACATGAAAATTCAGCGGGAATTCGGGCCCAGACGCATCCTCGTAACCGGTGGCGCCGGATTCATCGGCTCACACCTGTGCCAGCGCCTGATCGATCATGGGGATGAAGTCCTGTGCGTGGACAATCTCTATACCGGCGTGCGCGCAAATGTCGCCGCGCTGCTGGATCATCCCCGGTTCGAACTGATGCGCCACGACGTGACTTTTCCCCTGTACGCCGAGGTCGATGCGATCTACAACCTCGCCTGCCCGGCGTCGCCGGTGCATTACCAGTTCGACCCGGTGCAGACCACCAAGACCAGCGTGCATGGCGCGATCAACATGCTGGGGCTGGCCAAGCGGTTGAAGTGCACGATCCTGCAAGCCTCCACCAGCGAGGTCTATGGCGATCCCAAGGTGCATCCACAGCCGGAAGAATACTGGGGCAACGTCAACCCGGTTGGCGTGCGCTCCTGCTACGACGAAGGCAAGCGTTGCGCCGAAACCCTGTTTTTCGATTATCACCGGCAGCACCACCTGGGTATCAAAGTGGCGCGAATCTTCAACACCTACGGCCCGAACATGCACCCGAACGATGGCCGGGTGGTGTCGAACTTCATCGTGCAGGCGCTGCTGGGGCGGCCCATTACCCTGTTCGGCGACGGCTCGCAGACGCGCTCGTTCTGCTACGTCGACGATCTGGTGGAAGGCTTGATCCGGCTGATGAATACGCCGGCGGAGGTCACCGGCCCGATCAACCTCGGCAACCCGGGCGAGTTCACCATCCGCGAACTGGCGGAGATGGTGATCAAGCTGACCGGCTCGAAATCCGAAATCGTTTTCGAACCGCTGCCGGCAGACGATCCGCGTCAGCGCAAGCCCGATATCAGCCGCGCCCGCAGCGTGCTCGGCTGGGAGCCGGTGGTGGCCTTGCAGGCGGGGCTGGAGAAGACCATTCCCTACTTCGCCGGCATCATTAAAAACGCTTAACGACGATAGGGGTCGGGCATCCCTGGCGGCGGATGCTTGAAGCGCCGGTGCGACCAGAAATACTGCGCCGGGGCGATCTCGATGCCGGCTTCGAGCATGCGATTGATCATGGCGGCATCGGCGGTTTCGTCGTCCGTAGGGAAATTTTCCAGCGCGGGTAAAAACGTCACGCGATAGCGGCCGTTGATACGCGCCGGGAAATACGGCACGACCTTGGCGTGGCCCATCTGCGCCAGTTTCGAGGTGGCGGTCAGGGTCAACGTCGGCACGCCGAAAAACGGCACGTGAATCGCGTTGCGCACGTCCAGCGACTGATCCGGCCCATACCAGATACAGTGCCCCTGGCGCAGCGCCCGCACCAGTTTCTTGAGGTCGTTCTTGGGCAGTGCCGGCAGGCCGGAGCGCGCTTGGCGCCAGCGGTGCATGAAGTAGTCGATCAGTTGATTATTAATCGGCCGGTACATCGCGTGAAACGGCCGGTGGGCGAGGCACAGATAGCGCGCGCCCATTTCGAGTGTGGTGAAGTGGCCGGTCAGCAGCAGCACGCCGTGGCCGTCCCGCATCGCGGCGTCGAGATGCTCCAGTCCCACCACCTCGCCGCGTCCGCGCAGGCGCCAGTCGGGGGCGAACCAGGCGAGTCCGGCCTCGAAGATGCCGGCACCCAGCGCCATGAAGTGTTCATTGACGAGTTTCTCGCGTGCGGTCGTATCGATCTGCGGAAAGCACAGCTGCAGGTTGACGCGCACCACGTGCCGGCGGCTTTTCGCCAGCTTGCCGAACAGCCAGCCCAGGCCCTTGCCGAAACCGACGATCACCGGAACCGGCAGCCAGCACAGCAGCCACAGCAGGGCGATGGCCAGCCAGGTCGGCCAGTAACGCGGCTGCAAGAATGCGGCTTTGAAGAGCGGTGCGGAGTCCATGCGCGGATTTTATGGAAGCTGGCGGAAAATAGGTGGAATGTCGCGGCGATGAGGCGGCCGCCGTCATTGGCCGCTATGCTTTGCGCCATGCGCGCGCTCTATACCGTCCTGCTCTATTTGCTGGTGCCGTTCGTACTGCTGCGCCTGCTCTGGCGCGGGCTGGCGCTGCGCGACTACTGGTGTCGCTGGTCCGAGCGTTTCGGTTTCGTCGCGCCGCCGCCGCAGGAAGTCGCGGTGTGGGTGCACGCGGTGTCGGTCGGCGAATCGCTGGCGGCGCTGCCGCTGATCCGCGCCCTGATCGCGCGACACGGCAAGGGCCGCGTGCTGGTGACGACGATGACGCCGACCGGTTCGGCGCGCGTGCGCGAATCGCTGGGCGATGCCGTGCTGCACACCTATGTGCCCTACGATCTGCCGGATGCGGTGGCGCGGTTCATCGCGCGCATGCGGCCACGGCAGGTGGTGGTGATGGAAACCGAGCTGTGGCCGAATCTGTTTCGCGCGCTGGCGCGCCGCGGCATTCCGCTGACCATCGCCAACGCGCGCCTGTCGCCGCGCTCGTTCCGCGGCTATTCGCGTCTGCGCAATGCCATCCGCGGCGTGCTGGCCGACTGCACGCAGATCGCCGCGCAGAGCGAGGCCGACGCGCAGCGTTTCCGCGAACTGGGCGCAGCGCCGAGCCGCGTCAGCGTGATGGGCAATATCAAGTTCGACATGGCGCTGCCGGAGACGCAGATCGCGCAGGGACGCGCGATGCGGGAGACTGGAGGCGGCAGATGGCAGACATGGATCGCCGCCAGCACGCACGAGGGCGAAGAAGAGGTCGCGCTGGCCGCGCATCGTGAAATCCTGAAAACCCTGCCCGACGCGCAACTGATTCTGGTGCCGCGTCATCCGCAGCGTTTCGATGCCGTCGCCAGGCTCATCGAAAAATCCGGCCTCGGCTACACGCGCCGCAGTGCGCTGACGGCCGGTGTCTCGGATAGCGCCGCGCCCGTGCTGCTCGGCGACAGCATGGGCGAGATGTTTCTCTACTACGCGATGAGCAATGTCGCGTTTGTCGGTGGCAGCCTGGTGCCGGTCGGCGGCCACAATGTGCTGGAGCCGGCGGCGCTGTCGCTGCCGGTGCTGTTCGGCATGCACATGCACAACTTCGTCGCCGCGCGCGACCTGCTGTTGCAGTCGGGTGCCGCCGAACAGGTGGAGACTGCGGTGGCGCTGGCACCCGCGGTGCTGGGTCTGTTGCAGGACGCGCAACGCGCCCGCGGCATGGGCGCTGCCGGCGCGCGGGCCGTCGCCGCCAACCGCGGCGCGCTGGCGCGGCTGCTGGCCCTCATCGAGGCTTGCGAATCGGCTTCAAGCTCAGCGTGAGTGCCACCCGCTCTCGGCGATACGGGCAAAAGCACTGTTATATATTATATAATATTATTCATTATAATGTATAATTTATAACATAAAATACGAAGGAAACCGGCAGAGCGGGTGACGGTTTTTCAGTAAAATTTGGGTCTCAATGGCTCGTGCCACATCGAGACAGGCTTCAGGAGCAAGTGATGCTGGATACCTACGCGGTTACGGATTGGAGCGGCGCCGGTGCGCCGGGTGGCGATATCGCCACGGCGAAGCTGGAGCATGGCGGGCTGCTGCTGCTGCCGCAGTTGCCGTTTGCGGTGAGCGCCGATGAGCGGCGCGCGCTGTTCACGCCGGCGATACTCGCCAAGGGCAAGAAAAATGTCAGCTACGACCTCGCGCACGATCGCCTCGCCGGAGTCGAAGGCGACGCGGCGCTGCAATCCAGCATGCACGGCATGATTCGCCGCTATGCGCAGCAGAGCCATGCGCTGGTGGCGGCACTGTTTCCGCAGTATCGCGGCAAGCTGATCGACGGTCGCACCAGCTTTCGCCCGGCCGAGGTCGCGGGCCGCGTGACTTCGCCGAAAAAAGACGACTCGCGGCTGCATGTCGACGCGTTTCCGGCGACGCCGGTACAGGGCAAGCGACTGCTGCGCGTGTTCAGCAACATCAATCCCGAGGGCAAGCCGCGCCACTGGTGCACCGGCGAGCCGTTCGCCGATGTCGCCGCCCGCTTTGCCACTGCCATGACGCCGGCCCCGGCGGCGCAGCGCCGACTGATGCAGTGGCTCAAGATCACCAAGTCCTATCGCACGGCGTATGACGACCTGATGCTGCGCATCCATGACGCGATGAAACTGGACCCGCAATACCAGGCCGGCGTGCACGCCGAGCACATCGATTTTCTGCCGGGCCAGACCTGGATCGTCTACAGCGACCAGGTCTCGCACGCCGCGCACAGCGGCCAGTTCATGATGGAGCAGACGTTCTACCTGCCGGCTGATGCAATGCTCGACCCGGGGCAGTCGCCGCTGCGCCAGCTCGAACGGCTCAAGCGGCGGCCGCTGCTGAATTGAAAGCAGACCGGCTAGAATCCGGTCATGCGTGATCAAGACCTGTCGATGCCTTTCCCGTCCGCGCATGAGGCGATGGGCGATCTTGCGCCGGCGCGCAATGCCAATCTGCTCAGCAACGACCCGGCACGCTACTCGGAGCTGGTGCGCAATATCAGCGCGTACGGGATTTATCTGGTGGACGCCGACGGCCTGATCCTGAGCTGGAATCGCGGCGCGGCCAGCATCACGAACTACGCCGAGCGCGAGGTGCTGGGCCAACCTTACAGCCTGCTGTTTCCCGAAGCCGCGCTCAACGAAGGGCTGCCGCAAAAAAACCTGACCTTTGCCCGCAGCAACGGCCATAGCCACGAAGAGCAAATCCGCAGGAAGCGCAGCGGCGAGGAATTCATCGGTCAATGCACGCTCGACGCGATACGCGCGGACGACGGCAGCATCACCGGCTTTGTCGAGGTGCTTCAGGACATCAGCGAACAGAAGCGGCGCGAGAACCAGCTCTATCAGCGCGCCACTCGCGATGCGCTGACCGGGGTCTTCAACCGCGGCCACTTCACCGAAATGGCAACGCTGGAAATTGATCGCGCCCGCCGCTTTGGCGAACCGTTGTCGGCGATCATGCTCGACATCGACCATTTCAAGAAGGTCAACGACACCTACGGTCATCCGGTCGGCGACCAGGTCATCATCGCGCTGGCACAGACGCTCACCGCGCAGATTCGCAACATTGATTTTGTCGGGCGTCTGGGCGGCGAAGAGTTCGCCATCCTGCTGCCGCGTGCCAACAAGGAGCCGGCCGCCGAGGTGGCCCAGCGCCTGCGGCTGCTGGTTTCCGAGCAGCGCGTGCCGATCGCGCCGGAGCGGGAGATCGGGTTCACCGTGAGCATCGGCGTCGCCGCGCTCAGGCCCACGACGCGCAACCTGCAGGAACTGCTGCGCAACGCCGACGCCGCGCTCTACACGGCCAAGCGCGAAGGCCGCAATCGCGTGGAAATCTGGTTCGAATGAACGGAGCGCCCTGATACCGGGGCCGATGATGACTTGCTTCATTGGAGAACCAAGCAAATGAACCCTCCAGGCACGCGCAATCCGGAAGCCGTTCAGAGGTCACTCGAAGACGATTCGCCAACGCGCCTGGCGATTACCGTTCTGATGACGCCTGAGATGGCGAACTTCTCGGGTAATGTCCACGGCGGCGCGATCCTGCGCATCGCCGATCAGGTCGCCTACGCTTGTGCGAGCCGCTACGCCGGCGCTTACGTCGTGACCCTGTCGGTCGACCAGGTGATGTTCAAGCAGCCGATTCACGTCGGCGAGCTGGTTACATTTCGTGCCTGCGTCAACTATGTGGGCCGCACCTCGATGGAAATCGGCATCAAGGTCTCTGCGGAAAATATCCGCGACCGCGTCTGCCACCATACCAATACCTGCTACTTCACCATGGTGGCGGTGGACGACCAGATGAAAGCCCTGGCGCTGCCGCGCATCGAGCCGAAAGCGCTGGAAGAACGCCGCTGGTATCGCGGCGCAGAACTGCGCAGGGAATTGCGCAAAGAAATCCAGGCTCGTCAGAAGGCCGTGCTCAACCAGGTCCTCCAGGAAGAAAAGCCGCCGGAATGAATCGGGGTATCTTTCAGGATGACAAGAAGCTCGATCACGCTGGAAATGGATCTGTGCGGCTAACTAAAGTTTGAAACGAAAAAGCCAGCAAAGTTTGAAATAGGCTGCCCGAGCAGCGGGGTATCGCGGACACCACACCGC
>JBOICJ010000068.1:0-1627 GCA_050740035.1 Stenotrophobium sp.
ACGATGTCTATGGCATCGCCGCGCCGCAACTGCCGACCTACCGCATCGCGCTCAAGATCCAGCGCTTCGATTCCGCACTGGGGGCCTACGCGCGCATCGACGCGCTCTGGTCGATCCGTCGCAGCGGCGGCGGCGATGACGACCGCGTGACCTGCGCCAGCACGATTTCAGAATCCGTGACGCCGGGTTATGCCGAACTGGCCGACGGACATCAGCGCGCCATCGCCGCGATTGCAGCCGCCATCGCCGGCAGCATCCGCAACGCCCAACAGAATCATGCGGCGCTGGCCTGCCCTGCAAAAACCTGATCAGCGCTTGAGCTGCTCGCCAAAATAGCTACGCAGCTTTTCCACCTTGGGCATCGCCAGCGCGGCGATATACGGCTGGTCGGGGTGCAGCTCGGCGTAGTTCTGGTGATAAGCCTCGGCCTCGAAAAACTCGCGCAGGGGTTCCAGCCGCGTGGCGATGGCGGATTTGAAAATGCCGGTGGCATCGAGCTGCTTGATGTACGCCTCGGCGATGCGCTTCTGCTCGTCGTCCACATAAAAAATCGCCGAGCGGTATTGCGTGCCGATGTCGTTGCCCTGACGATCGAGCTGGGTCGGATCGTGCGCAATCGAGAAAAATATTTTCAGCAGCCGGCCAAAACTGATGCGCGCCGGGTCGTAGCCGATCTGGATGACTTCGGCGTGGTTCGTGCGTCCGCTGCAGACGCTGGCGTAATCCGCGGTCTCGATACTGCCGCCGGAATAACCGGACACCACCGCCAGCACGCCGTCGAGTTCCCGGTACACCGCTTCGGTGCACCAGAAGCAGCCGCCCGCGAGCACCGCCAGCGCGCGGCCCGGCGTCGCGCTCAGCGCAACATCATCGAGCGCATCCGGAAAATCCCCAGGGCTGATGCGCAGGCTGCCACCGAATAATGTACTCACCGATCATGTCTCCTGAAAACCACCCCGTGCCTGCGCCAGCGGCCGTTCACCACCGCAACAGCACGGTGCCCCAGGTCATACCGCCGCCGACGCCTTGCAGCATCACCAGCTGACCCGGCTCAACGCGGCCGTCGCGCACGGCGGTATCCAGCGCCAGCGGCACCGACGCCGCCGAGGTATTGCCGTGACGCGCCACCGTGGTCACGACGCGCTCCGGCGGCACGCCGATCTTGTTGGCGATGGCGTTGATGATGCGCATGTTGGCTTGGTGCGGAATGAACCAGTCGATGTCCGCGGCGCTCAGGCCGTTATGTGTCAGCGCTTCGCCGGCGCAGTCGCCGAGCACGCGCACGGCGAGCTTGAACACCGCGGCGCCGTCCATTTCCAGAAAAGGATTGCCGCGAATCCGCCCCTGACTGATGCCGCCGTCGACGCGAAGGATATGCGCGAGGCTGCCGTCGGCATGCAGGTGGCTGGAGAGGATGCCGGGCGCAGCCGCTTGGCGGATGACGACCGCGCCGGCGCCATCGCCGAACAGCACGCAGGTGCGGCGGTCGTTCCAGTCGAGCAGGCGCGAGAACACTTCGGCGCCGACCACCAGTGCGCAGCGGTGCTGGCCGCTTTTCACGTAGAGATCGGCGGTCGCCAGCGCGTACATGAAGCCGGTGCATACCGCCTGCACGTCGAAGGCTGCG
>JBOICJ010000069.1:0-12891 GCA_050740035.1 Stenotrophobium sp.
CAGCCAGACCGGCCGCGACAGCAGGCCGTGCAGCGCGCGCGCGTATTGCTGTTGCAACGCCGCCAGCCAGCGGCCGCTGTGCTCGGCCTGCGCGGCGTCCTTGGCGCGCACCAGGCGATCCGCCAGCAGCGGCACCACGAACAAGGCGAACAGGAATGACAGGATTAAAGTCGCCGACATGGTCAGCGCCAGCGCCTTGAAGAAGCCGCCGGTGACGCCGCTGAGAAACGCCAGCGGCACGAACACCGTGACCGTGGCCAGCGACGAACCGGCCAGCGGACGGATCATTTCCGCGGCTGCTGCCAATGGTGTCGCCGCGGCAGTGTTGCCCTGCTGCCGTTCCTGCTGGCGTCGCATGATGTGTTCGAGCATCACCACCGCGTCGTCCACCACCAGCCCAACCGCGGCCGCCATGCCGCCCAGCGTCATCATGTTGAAGCTCATGTGCAGCACGCTGAGCAGCAGCGCGGTGGCGGCCAGCACCGCCGGCAGCACCAGCGCCACCACCAGCATCAGGCGCAGGCTGCGCAGGAACGCCAGCAGCACGATGCCGGCCAGCACCGCGCCGATCAGGATGGCGTCGCGCACGCTGCTGGCGGCGGCGGTGATCAGTTCGGACTGGTCGTAATACGGCGTGATCCGCACATCCGGCGGCAACTGCGATTTGTAGTTCGCCAGCAGGCTGCGGATCGCGCCGACCAGGGCGACGGTGTTGGCACCGCGGCTCTGGCGCAGATTGATCAGCACCGCGTCGTGGCCCTGCGCGGTGACGCGCGTCCACTCCGGCATCTCGGACAAACGCACCTGCGCGACATCGTCCAGCGTCAGCGCGCCGCGCGGCCCGGCGCGCAACACCGTGTGCGCGATGTCGGCGGCACTGCGCAGGCGGTTGTCGGCTTGCGTCAGATACAAGCGGTAACGGTCTTCGAGACGGCCGACGGCAACGGTGACGTTGTTCGCCGCCAGCGCCTGTGTCACGTCCTGCACCGACAGACCCTGCGCCTGCAATCGCGCCGGGTCCACCAGCACCTGGTATTCGGCCTGGCGGCCGCCGAGCACCTCGACCTGTGCGATGCCCGGAATCGCCGACAGCAGCGGCCGCAGCCGGTAGTAGGCGAGATCGCGCAGCGATACCAGGCCGCGCTGATCCGAAGTCAGCGACAGGCCCAGCACCGGGAACACCGTCGGGTCCATGCGGCGCGCCTCGAAGCGCACGCCGGCGGGCAGGTCGGGCAGCGTGCGATTGACCGCGGATTCGACCTGCAACGTCGCCGCGACCATGTCGGTGCCCCAGGCGAAGTTGACCGAGACTTCCGCTGCGCCGCGGCTGCTGGTGGAGCGCAGGCCCAGCACGTTGGGCACGCCGCGCAGCGCCTGCTCCACCGGGCGCGTGACCTCGACCACCATGCGGTCCACCGGGCGGTCGCCAGCGTCGAGCGACACCACCACGCGCGGGAAATCGATCTGCGGAAACAGCGCAACCGGTAGCTTCAACGCCGCCGCGATGCCGCCCGCGGTGAGCAATACCGCGAAGAACAGCACCGAGCGCCGGTGCGCATCCAGCCATGCCGTCATGGCGCTGCGCTCGCGGCCGGCGCGGACACGGGTATCGCCGGGGCGATGCGGATGGCCATGCCATCGGCCAGCTCGTAATTACCCTGGCTGACGACTTGCTCGCCGGCGCTGAGGCCGTGGACGATTTCGATGTCATGGCCGTCGTCGAGTCCGATGCCGACATTCCTGCGCTGCGCCTTGCCGCCGGCGGCGATGAACACATAGGGCTGATTATCATGCGCGCTGTCGTAGAGCACGGCGCTGCGCGGCACCGCCAGCGCATGATCGCGGCGGGCCAGCACGATGCTGGCCTGCAGTGCTTCGCCGGGCAGGAACGGGGTGCCGGCGGGCAGGTTCACCAGCGCATCCGCGAGCCGCGTCTGCGGATCGACGCGGCGGTCGATGGCGGCGACATGAGTGGCGCTCTCGACCTTGCCGTCATGCAGTTCGCGCAGTTGTACATCGGCACCCGACTTGAGCGCAGCGATATCCTCCGGCTCCACGCCGAGCCGTACACGCAGATGGTCGGCGGCGCCGATACGCGCCACCACGCTACCGGCGGTGACGATGTCGCCGGGCGCAAACGGCAGGGTGTCGACCACGCCGCTCGCGGGCGCACGCAGCGTCAGCAGGCCGTTGCCGGTGCGCGCGGCGAGGCTGGTGTGTGCCTCGCGCGCGCTGGCGGCGGCCAGCTCCGCGGTCTGCACTTCGGTGTTGGTCGCAAGCCCCTCGGCCAGTAATCGCTTAACGCGCTCCAGTTCGCGCGCGCTGGCGTCCTGTTCGCGCGCCAGCCGGTCGAGTTCCAGCCGCGCTGTCGCGCCGAGCTTGAGCGTCATCAGCGCCTCCCCGGCATGCACGCTCTCGCCGGCGGCGACGTTTAGCGATGCCACCTGCGCCTCGAACTGCACCGCCAGCGTGTGCGTGCTGGCCGGGTCGAAGCCGGCGACGCCGTAGGCGGTAAGTGTCTGCGCCAGCGGCATCTCGCGCACCGCTACGACCTGTACCAGCGCGCTGGGTGCCGGCGCTTCGGGTTCCGATTTTGCCGAGCAGGCGGCGAGCGCCAGGAGCAGAAGCGGGAAAAAATATTTCATTGTCCGGATTCCGTCAGGGGTGCGCCGACATTCAGTTCCAGCGCGATGCGCTGTTCGTCGATGGCTTGCTGCAAACCATTCAGCGCCAGTTGCTTGTCGAGCAGACTAGCCTGTGCCGCTTCTGCGGCGGATGCGGTGACATCGCCGCGCTGCGCCGCCGCCGCGAAATGTCCGGCGATCTGTTGCAGCGCGGGTATCTGCGCCGATAACTGTTCCAGTTGCGTCTGCTCGCGGCTGATGCTGTCCACCAGCGCGGCGATGTCCGCGCGCGTATTGAACAGGCGCGCTTCGTATTCCGCGCGTAGCTGCGAGCGGTCGGCCTCGGCGACACGGATCGCGCCGCGATTGTGGTTCCACAGTGGAAGATCGAGCGAGATCGCGGGGCCGAAAGTCTGCACGCCACTGGTGTCGCGGTTGCGGTTGAGGGTCAGCGCCAAGCGCGGGTACTGGCCCAGCACCGCGCGGCGCACCGCAATTTCCTGACTCTGGTAACCAGCGGCGAAGGCTTGCAAGTCGAGGCGCTGATGTTTCGCGCGCTCGAACAGCGCGGCGGCGTCCGGCGTGGTTTCCACTGGCGGCGCGACCACCGCGAGATTCAGCGCCGCATCCGGCGGCAGACCCAGCAGCCGGTTGAGATCCTGGCGCGCGGCGGCGAGATCGCGAGCGACAGTGAGCGCGCGTGTATCGGCATCGGCCGCGGCGATGCGACGCAGTTCGACTTCGTCCGCTTTGAGGTCGCCGCGTCCGGCGGCGGTCAATGCACGGCTGAGCGCGCGGTCGGCGATGTCGCGGCCGTCCTGGGTCAATTGCGCGGCCTGTTCAAGACTGGCGATACGCACCGCCAGCAGCCGCGCCTGCCCCGCCGCCAGCCATTCCTGCCAGGCGATGTCGAGGCGCACCTGTTGTGCGGCGGACTGTGCGGCATCGACGTTTTTGCCGCGCACGAACAGCGCGCCGATGTCGAGGCTCAGGCCAGCGGCGAAGGCATTGGTGAATCCCTTGGTGATCGGGTGATCGAGGCCCAGCGACAACTGTGGATCGGGCAGCAGCCCGGCGGCGAACACTTGCGCCTGCACCACGTTCTGTCGGGCGCGCAGGGCCTTGAGGTCGGGATTGGCGAGCACCGCGATCACTGCCAGTTCGTCCGGCGTCAGCGGCTTGGAGAAATCCAGCATGACCGGCGCCAGCCGCGGATGATGCAGATCGGCGGCTGCGCGCGTCAGTGCGCCACGATCGGGCGACTGCAGCGCCTGCTCGACATCGCTGCCATCAAGCGGCATCGCCGTGTAGCTGGCACAGCCGGACAGTCCCAAGGCCAGCGGCAGGATTTTCCACGCACACGCATTCAACCGGAGCCGGGACAGGACGGCGACGATACCGTGCAATGCCATTCGCAATGTCATGCATCCGGCTCCGCGGCGGCCGCCGACGGTGGCCGTTGCGGCAGGCTGACCTGCGCCAGCAATCCCGTGCAGTCCTTGCGGTTGCGTAAGGTAATCGTACCGCCCAGCCGCGTGACGATACTGCGGACCGTGGACAAACCCAGCCCGCTCCCCGTCGTGGCGTCTCCGGGCGCGCGATAAAACCGCTCGAAGACTTTTTCCAGTTCCGCGTCCGCCAGACCCGGACCTTCGTCGAGTATCTCGACATGGGCCTGGTTCGCGACGGTGGTGGTTCGCAGCGTGATGGTGCCTCGAGGCGGGGTATGACGCAGCGCGTTGTCGAGCAGATTGCCGATGACCAGCATCAGCAGACGCATATCTCCCGGCACGGCAACCGCGGCACGCGCATCCGCTTGCAACCCGACCCGCTTCGCTTCCGCAGCGGATTGATACAGCGCAATCGTTTCACGCAGTACCACATCCAGGTCGGTACTGACGGTAATGGGCGAAACATCGGACGCGGCATGCGATAACGTCAGCAAATGGTCCGTCAACTGCACGAAACGCCGCATTCCGTCCCGCAATTCGGCGAGGCGCGTGCGGCTCTCGTCGGCATCGCTGGAGCCATCGAGCACGTCGACTTGCAGTTGCAACGCAGCCAGTGGCGTGCGCAACGCGTGCGCGGCGTCCGCGATAAAACGCTTTTCCTGCTGCATGGCGATGCTCAATCGTCCAAGCAGGCGATTGATCTCGTCGATCAATGGACGCAATTCGTCGGGCAGATCGCCCGTCAGCAACGGATCGAGCGATAACGGCGATCGCCCGGCTACTTCCGACGCGGTCTCGCGTAACGGCCGCAGCTGGCGGCGGATGACGATGAGAAGAACCAGATACAGCACGGGAATCAGGATCGCCACCGGCAGCAGTTCGGTCATCGCCGCACTCGCCGCCATTTCCCGCCGGGTCTTGACCAGCTGCGCAACGGAAATCGTGTGAGCGCCAGATTGCGTGGTAAATACCCGATACGATTTGCCGGCAAGCGAGACGCCGTGAAACCCCAACACCGACAGCGGCGGCAGCATCACCTGCGGGTTCGAGATGTAGAGCAGACTGCGATCGGCGTCACGAATGCTAATGACAAAATCGTCTTCCGATTCATGGGCAAGCGCGGGACGCGGATCGATCTGTGCGGCGCGGACTGAAGACTCCGACTGCGCTCCAAGCAGCACGGCAATCTGCTCCATCTGATAATCCAGCAGCGCTTGCGTCTGTCCGAGCGCCAGACCGTACGCCAAAACCGACGACGCCGCGCCCACCACCGTCAGCGCGAGAAACAGCCAGACGATCAGTTGCGTGCGCAACGAATTCACGCGATTTTTCCCATGCGCCAGCCCATGCCCCGTACATTTTCGATGCTGGCCGCACCGAGTTTTTTGCGCACACCATGAATGATAAATTCGACCGCGTTGCTTTCCACGGAATTGCACCAGTCGTAAATACGCTCTTCGAGTTGACGGCGCGACAAGACCTCGCCAGGCGATTCAAGTAATGCGTGCAGCAGCGCATATTCGCGCGCGCTCAAGCCGATCGCCGTACCGTTCAGACGCGCCTCTCGCGTCGCCGGATTGAGCGCGATCGCGCCATGCCGCAATTCGAGTTCGGCGCGACGACTGCGCCGCCGCATCAGGCTGCGCATGCGCGCCTTGAGTTCGGCCATCTGAAAAGGCTTGACCAGATAATCGTCGGCGCCGCCGTCGAGACCCGCAACACGGTCATCGACCGTGTCCCGCGCCGTAATCATCAGCACCGCCGTATCGCGTCCATCGCGACGTAGCGCCGTCAGCACCGCCAGGCCGTCCTGTCCGGGCAAGCCCCAGTCCAGCAACAGCAGCGCGTATTCCACCTGACGATTTTTCAGCGCCGTGATTGCCGAGGTGCCGTCCATGACCCAATCGACGGCGTAGCCGTCGTCCCCCAGTCCCCGGACGAGGCTGGTTCCGATCATGCGGTCGTCTTCTACCAGCAGGATACGCATCGCTTGTGCATGCTCTTGGCGGCCGGGTCCATGCGGGCACTTTACGACCAAACAATTAGGAATTGCTTAGGGAAATCAAAATACGTACTCACATGATCCGAGGACATCCGCACGACCGTTCATCGGCAAAAATGGCAGCCTGACCGGTTTGGCTCATCAGCGCGCAGCGCGACATGGCCGATAGTGCTGACGTAGCACAGGAGGTCGTGCGATGGTTCACCCCGATCGGCGAGGCAGCGGCAACACCCGGCAACTGCGCAGACAGTTGTACGGCCTGATTCTGCTGGCCACTTCGCTGACGGCCAGGGCCGCCGACACCGGCGAGTCCCGCCTGCAGGACGCCACGCCGTCCGACACGCCCATCATCCAGAACACCGACATCAAAAGACTCAGCGCTCACGCGCTGCTGGCGCGGCTGATTGAGATGCGCAGCGCCAATCAGTGGGGCGTTGCCGGCGGCATGGAAATCTCTTCATCTTCCACTGCACTGGACAATGCCTACGTGCGCGTGGGCCGTATCCTGACGGTTCCGCACTATCGCGGCGACGATATCGACATCCTGCGCAAGGGTCTGGGGCTGGACATCGCGCTACCGGAAAAAGGCACGCTGCACATCAATCTGTACGGCGGCCGTGACGGCATCAGCCGCGGCAAACACTGGTTGTTCAATCCTGCGGACGTAGTACTGCCCGGCTTCGAGGGCGGCCAATGGTCGCTGGGCGGCACGCTGGAGATCACGCGCGCCGATCGGCAAAGCCGCCGGCAGTTGATGTTCGTGCCGCAGTTGCTGCTGAACATCAATCGATTCACATCCGTGCCGGGTCACATGCAGCTGGCGATGATGTACGGCCCGTGGCGCGGAACCGTCTCCGGTTTGTCGGAAGATGCCGGCGTCACGCCGCAGATCCTGCTGAAGTGGTCGTACTGAGGAAACGCTGATTAAGCGACTGCGCTCGGCAGCTTGCGACGCTCGATCGGAATTTCCACAAGCGGCGTCGTCAGGTGTTTTCCACGGCGTCGCGAATCTGCCCCAGCTCCAGCGTCAGTACCCGGTCCATGCGTGCCGCCAGTCGCAGGTCGTGCGTCACCACAATCAGACTGGTGTTCAGTTCGCGATTCAGCTCCAGCATCAGATCGAACACGGTTGCGGCAGTCTTGGCATCAAGGTTGCCGGTCGGCTCATCGGCGAGCACGCAGGCCGGTCGCGTCACCAGAGCACGCGCCACAGCGGCACGCTGGCGCTCGCCGCCGGAGAGTTCGCCCGGTTTGTGTTGCAGGCGCTGACCGAGGCCGACGCGATCGAGCAAGGCTGCGGCCTGTGCGTGGGCCTGTTGCTGCGGCGTGCGCCGGATCAGCAGCGGCATCGCGACATTTTCCAGCGCGCTGAATTCCGGCAGCAGGTGGTGGAACTGGTAGACGAAACCGAGCGAGCGGTTGCGCAGTTCGCCGCGCTGCGCATCGGACAGCGCCGACATGCGGCTGCCTGCGACCCAGACTTCGCCCGCCGTCGGCGCTTCGAGACCGCCGAGCAAATGCAGCAAGGTGGACTTGCCGGAACCCGACGCACCGACGATGGCGATGCACTCGCCCCGGGCGATCTCCAGATCGACACCAGCGAGTACATCCAGATGCAGGCGGCCGTCGTCGAAGGTTTTGGAAACACCCACCGCCTTGAGGATAACGCTCGGGGTAACGCTCGCGGCTTCACTCATAGCGCAGTGCCTCCGCCGGCTGCACGCGCGAGGCGCGCCAGGCCGGGTAGATCGTCGAGAACAGGCCCAGCGCCAGCGACAGCAGGCTGATGCGGATCACGTCGATCATCTCCAGTTGCGACGGCAGATCGCTGATGTAATACACATCCGGCGACAGGAACTGGTGGCCGGTCAGTGCTTCGAGGATCGGCACCAGCTTCTCGACGTTGAGCGCCAGCAGC
The DNA here is from genome assembly GCA_050740035.1 of Stenotrophobium sp. GTDB lineage: Bacteria > Pseudomonadota > Gammaproteobacteria > Nevskiales > Nevskiaceae > Stenotrophobium. The sequence continues at coordinate 7,996 of JBOICJ010000069.1, forward strand.
ACGCCGCCGACCACGCCGAATAACGTGCCGACCACGCCGATGATCGAACCCTGCACCATGAAGATGCCCATGATCGAGCGCGGGCTGGCGCCGAGCGTGCGCAGGATTGCGATGTCGGATTGCTTGTCCTGCACCACCATCACCAGCGTACTGACGATATTGAACGCGGCGACGCCGACGATCAGCGACAGGATGATGAACATCACCATCTTCTCGGTGCGCACCGCGCGGAAGAAATTGACGTGGCTGCGGGTCCAGTCCTGCACGTAGTAGATGCCGGGCAATTCCTGCGCCAGCTCGCGCGCCACCTGCGGCGCCTTGTAGAGATCGTAGAGTTTCAACCGCACGCCGGTCACCTGCCCGGGCATGCGCAGCAGCGTGGCGGCGTCGGTGAGATTGATCAGCACCAGGTTGCGGTCGTATTCATACATGCCGATCGAGAAAATGCCGCTGACATGGAATCGGCGGAAGCGTGGCAACACGCCGGCCGGCGTGATGCTGGCCTGCGGAATCATCAGATCGACGTCATCGCCCGGCTGCACGTCCAGTGCACGCGCCAGTTCGTTGCCAAGCACGATGTTGTATTGACCCGGCACCAGGCTGTCGAGTTGACCCTGCTTCATGTGCGTGGCGATCTCGTCGACTTTCGCCTCCTGCGCCGGCAGGATGCCACGCAGCATCACGCCGGATAATTCGCTGCCGGACTTGAGCATGCCCTCGCCATCGATATAGGGCGCCGTAGCTTCGATCGCCTTGTTCTTGCTGGCGACCGCAGCCGCATCATGCCAATCGTCCATCTTGCCGCTGACGCCAGAGATGGTGGCGTGCGCCGCCATGCCAAGGATGCGACTGCGCAGTTCGCGGTCGAAGCCATTCATCACCGACAGCACGGTGATCAACGCCATCACGCCGATGGCGATGCCGAGCATCGACGCCAGCGAGATGAACGAGATGAAGTGGTTGCGGCGCTTGGCGCGGGTGTAGCGCAGGCCGGTGAAGATTTCGTAGGGCAATCGCATGGCGCGCATTAGACCATAGGCGATAGAAACGTTCGCCATGGATCGGCAAATCGCCACCCGCTCCTGCCAGTCAGGTGCAAATAGTTGTTATTAATTATATAATATATTTAATTATAGTTAATATATTATAACAAATCTTGATGCCATTACAGGCACAGCGGGTGGTCATTCACGGCTGAGCTTATCCGGCCGCCGCACCATTTTTTCCTAGGGCAGCGACACGTTTGGGAAATTCTGGTCGGCGCGCAGCGTCGCCGCAGTCCGGGTGTTGAGGTTGAGGATCATCTGGATGAAGGCCGTGATCTGGCGCTGCTCCAGATCGTAGTCGGTGAACTCGCTGGAGACCTCCGGCATCGGGCCATTCAGCAGGTATACCGGGCCGGTGATGACCTGAATCTTCGGCAGGCCGGCGGTACTGGCCCAGGCCGGGCCTTCGCCAAACGGCAGCGGAATGGTCACCAGGCTGCGGTCGAAATTCTTCGCGAAGATGATGTTCTCGTCCTGCTGCACCGAGCCGATGCCGGCGTACAGCACCAGCGGTTCGGGCAGGCCATCCAACGCCATCGTCCCAGGCGACAGCTCGACCCATTCGCGCGCACCGAGATGCTCGATTTCGATCGCCGTCAGCGCATGGGCGGTGAGATCGGCCTGATGCTTCGCGATATAGGCGTTGATGCCGGGACTGCCGACCATGTGGCCGCCGGTGAAAACGATCTTGAGGCCGCGGCGCCGCTGCGACACTGGCGCGTGCACGAAATAATCCGCGATCAACAGGATCGCTGCCGGGCCGTTGTCCTCGACCGAGTTGGGCCCGTCGCTATGCGAGCTGACCAGGATCTGTGTCGGGCAGGCGCCGGGAATCAGTGCCGAGACGTTGTACGACGTCGCCTGGCTCTGCGTGGCGTCGAGCGTCAGCTTCACCGTCACCGGCGTCGCGCCGGAATCGACGATCTGCTGCTTCAGCGCATTACCGGCATAGCGATCCAGATAGATGCCGGGCACGCTGGGAATCGCCAGGCCGCCGAAGGGAACGTAGGAGTTGTCGGCGGCGCCCGGCGGATAGTCGAGCACCGCGATCACGCCGGCGGCGCCGGCCGCCTTCAACGCCTCGTCGATCACGCCGATGGTCAGCAGTTCTTCGACGAACGGACGCGAGTACGGCGTCGTCGGCCCCATCGTGCCGCTGGCATCGTTGACATAGACCGACAGCGCTTCGAACACGCCGATCGGCAGGCTCAGGCGCGGCGCGTCGTAGATCACGATCTTGCCGGCGACGTTGGCCGAAGCGATGGTCTGCGCCAGCGAGACGCCGCCGCCCACCGCATTCTGCAACGCCGCCTGAATCGCCAGCAGCGCACTGCCCGGACTCTGCTGGTTCAACGCGTTGTAGACCGCGCTGACCAGGTTCACCTCGGACAGCGCCGACAGGTACAGCAGCTCGCCGGTGATGCCCGCCGGGCCGGTGCTGCCGGAAGACGGAATGAAGTACGCCACTTTCACCGGGCCGGGCGCCGGCCCCTGCACGACTTCCAGCTTCGTGGTCTTTGGCGACCACGCGCTGAAGGTGTACGGCTCCTCGGTGACATCCGTTGCGCCCAGCGCGCGCAACTGCGCCGTCAGGTAATGGATGTAGCCGATCTCGGCAGCGTTGCCGTTGATGCGAAAACCTCCACCGAACTGGTCCACCGCCACCTGCCGCTGCCGCACCTGTTCGACGTTGGGCAGCAACGCCGGCACGATCGTTCGGTCGGTGGCGACATCGGTGGTGCACTCGCCGAGATCAGCCGCCGCTGCAATCTGTGGTGCCGAACTGCTGCCGCAGGCCGTCAACAGCAAGCCGCCCGGTACGATAAAAAGCAACGCCAGCGCCAGCCGCCGGCCACGTTCCATAACAGCCATCTTCCCCTCCGCCAAACCCGTATCGTTTTCTATCTGGCGCATGCTACCGCGATCCGCCGCTGCCGCAGCGTGGCGGCTCGCGCCTGCAGCGCCGGAAAATCTTTCGTGCAAGGCCTTTTTCGCGGGCAGCGCATGCGTCAAACTCATAGCATGAAAAACGTCAGCGCCAAACCCGACACACTGCGCACCGCCACCGCGGCCTGCGTGCTGCACGCACCTGCGGACTGCATCGTCCTGCTGCGCGAACGCCGCGCCGAAAAAGGCGATGCGCTGGAAATCGGCCGCATGGCCGCGATGCTGGCCGCGAAAAAAACCTGGGAACTGCTGCCGCTGTGTCACCAGTTGCCGCTCACCGGCATCGACATCACTTACGAACTCGGCGAAGCGCAGGTCTCGATCACCGCGCGCGTCGAGACCATCGCCGGCACCGGCGTCGAGATGGAGGCGCTGACCGCCGTCAGCATCTGCGCGCTGACGATTTACGACATGCTCAAGCCGCACGCCGCACAGGATGCGCTGCGCGTCACCGATCGGCGCCTGCTGGAGAAAACCGGCGGCAAGTCGCAGTACGCGCGCGCGCTGTCGCCACCGGGCCGCGCGGTAATTCTCGCCGCCTCCGATGCGGTCAGCAGCGGCAAGAAGAAAGCCACCGCGGCGCAGACGATCCGCGAAGGCCTGGAGCGCGCCGGCCTGCAGGTTGCCGCCACCGAAGTGATGCCGGATGAACCCGCGCAGATTGTCGCGCGTCTGCGTCATCACCTCGCACAAGGCGCGGATCTGATCGTCACCGTCGGCGGCACCGGCGTCTATGGCCGCGACCAGACCGTCGATGCGGTGCGCCCGCTGCTGGATAAGGAACTGCCCGGCTTCATGGAAGCCGCGCGCGGCTACGGCCAGCGCCGCACGCCCTACGCGATGCTCTCGTCCGGCATCGCCGGCGTCGCCGGCAAGACGCTCATCATCACCTTCCCCGGCAGCACGCGCGGCGCGCACGAGACGCTGACCGCGCTGATCGCCGGCATCGTCCACGCCATCGAAGGCCTGCGGCGCAGCGCATGATCTCGCTTGCCGAAGCGCTCGCGGCGTATCCCGCGAACCTCACCGCCCTGCCCGCTACCACGGTCGCGCTGGAACAGGCGCTGCATCGCGTGCTGCGCGCGCCCGCACTGGCGCGTTGCGATCTGCCGCGCTTCTCGCAGTCGGCGCTCGACGGCTACGTGTTGACCAACGAGGATGCGGCGGCTGCACCCTGCACACTCGCCATCACCGATGCCATCGCGGCTGGAGATGGCCATGCGCTCAAACCGCTGCGCCGTGGCGAATGCCAGCGCATCCTCACCGGCGCGCGCGTGCCGCCGAACGCCGGCGCAGTCGTCGCGCAGGAGCGCGTCAACGTGACCAATGACGCAATGACGCTGGGCGAGCCGCTCAAGAATGGCGCCAACATCCGCTGGCAGGGCGAAGAACTGCGCGAAGGCGCGACGCTCGGCGACAGTGGCCAGCGCCTGACGCCGGGCCATCTTGCGGCACTCGCCGCCGCCGGCGTGGACGCGCTCACAGCCACGCGCACACCACGCATCCGCGTGCTGGTCAGTGGCGACGAAATCAAACCCGTCGGCACGCCATTGCTCGACGGACAAATCTGGGATGCCAACGGCCCGCTGGTGCTGAGCTGGTTGCGCGCACGCGGCTACGACGCTGAGTTGCATTACGTCGGCGACACGCGCGCAGCGGTCGAGGCCGCACTTGCGGATGTACTGGCCCACTCCGACCTCGTCATCACCACTGGCGGCGTCTCGGTCGGCGACAAGGATTACATCCTGCCCGTCGCCGAGAGTCTGGGTGTGCACCGCGTGTTCTGGCAGGTCGCGCAGAAGCCGGGCAAGCCGATTTACTTCGGAACCTTTTCTTCACGCCTGCTGACTCGGCGCGAAAATAGAGTGGCCGTTCGTGCTGATACTGTCGAAGCTCCTGAAAG
>JBOICJ010000070.1:0-5061 GCA_050740035.1 Stenotrophobium sp.
CTGGTGACGCTCGGGTCCGACGCAGTGATCGACCAGATCATCAAGCAGACCCGCAAGCTGATCGACGTGGTCGAAATCGCCGATCTGGCGCAAGACACGCATATCGAGTGCGAGCTGCTGATAATCAAGATCGCGATGGGCCAGTCCGATCCGCAGCAGATCATTGAATGCGTGCGCAAGCATCGTGTGGCCGTGCTCGACGGTTCGGACAACACCCGCATGCTGCAACTGGCCGGTACCGGCGCCGAGGTCGATGCGTTCATCGCCGAGATTTCCGGCATGACCACGGTGCTGGAAATGGTGCGCAGCGGTGTCGCCGCCATGGCGCGTGGCCACCATGTCCTGTCAGCCCCCAACTAATCCAAAGTTTTCTTCACGCGGAGCATCCCTGTGAGCATTAACGTTTTCTACGACAAAGACGCCGACCTTTCCATCATCCAGTCGAAGAAGGTTGCCATCGTCGGCTATGGCTCGCAGGGCCATGCCCATGCGCTCAACCTCAAGGACAGCGGTGTCGATGTCGTCGTCGCGCTGCGTCCGGGTTCCGCGACCGCGAAGAAGGTCGAGGCCGGCGGCCTCAAGGTCAAGAGCGTGGCGGACGCCTGCGCCTGGGCCGACCTGGTGATGATCCTGACGCCGGACGAGTTCCAGTCCGAGCTGTACAAGAACGAGATCGAGCCGAACATCAAGAAGGGTGCGGCGCTGGCGTTCGCGCACGGCTTTGCGATCCACTTCAACCAGGTGGTGCCGCGCGCCGACCTCGACGTGATCATGATCGCGCCGAAGGCACCGGGCCACACCGTGCGCAACGAATACACCAAGGGTGGCGGCATCCCGGATTTGATCGCGGTCTACCAGGACGCCAGCGGCCAAGCCAAGAAGCTGGCGCTGTCCTATGCCTCGGCGATTGGCGGCGGCCGCTCCGGCATCATCGAGACGACGTTCAAGGACGAGTGCGAAACCGACCTGTTCGGCGAGCAGGCCGTGCTCTGCGGCGGCGCCGTGGAGCTGGTCAAGGCCGGCTTTGAAACACTGGTCGATGCCGGTTATGCGCCGGAAATGGCTTACTTCGAGTGCCTGCACGAGCTCAAGCTGATCGTCGACCTGATGTACGAAGGCGGCATCGCCACCATGAACTACTCGATCTCGAACAACGCCGAGTACGGCGAGTACGTGACCGGCCCGAAGGTCATCAACGCCGAGTCGCGCAAGGCGATGAAGCAGGCCCTGCTCGATATCCAGACCGGCAAGTACGCCAAGGCTTTCGTCACCGAAGGCAAGGCCGGCTATCCGGAAATGACCGCGATGCGGCGTCTCAACGCGGCACACCCGATCGAACAGACCGGTGGCCAGCTGCGCGCGATGATGCCGTGGATCGGCAAGAACAAGCTGGTCGACAAGTCCAAAAATTAATTGCGTGGACAGTTGCAGGATCAAGGGGCGCTTGGCCGCTCCTGCGCATCCGGCAACTGCTCCTGCGTTGCCCTACTTCGGACATCCTTGCCCTCACCGTGCGCCCGCGGCACTTGCACATCCATGTGCATCGGCGCCCCTTATCTTTTGTGAGCCGCATAAGTAAGATGCGATGAATCCTCCGGAGTCGAGCATGGACGAACCTGCCATCAGCAAGCGCCGCCGCGGCGTCTATCTGTTGCCCAACCTGTTCACCACCGGCACCCTGTTCGGCGGGTTTTACGCCATCGTCGCCGGCATGAGCGGCCTGGCCGGGACCGGCGACCAGTATTCGCTCGCGGCCATCGCCATCTTCATCGCCATGATCTGCGATTCGCTCGACGGGCTGATTGCGCGCAAGACCAATACCGCCAGCGATTTCGGCAAGGAATACGACTCGCTCTGCGACATGGTCGCCTTCGGTCTCGCGCCGGCGCTGGTGGTGTATTTCTGGAGCCTGCATTTCCTCGTCGAGTACAAATGGCTGGGCGGCAAGCTCGGCTGGGTGGCGGCATTCATGTACGCCGCCTGCGCCGCATTGCGTCTGGCGCGGTTTAACGTGCTGGCCTCGCGTGGCGGCGCCAAGGGCAACTTCTTCGGCCTGCCGAGTCCGGCGGCGGCGGCAGTGGTGATCGGTTTTGTCTGGGCGGCCGATGAACTGGGCTATCAGGGGGCGGAGCTGATCCTGCCGGCAACGCTGCTGACTATTTTCGCCGGCGCGCTGATGGTGACCAATCTCCGTTTCTGGAGTCTCAAGAGCCTCAAGCTGACCGAGCGCGTGCCTTTTCGCTACATCGTGTTCGCGGTGTTGATTCTGGTGCTGTTCGCGCTCAAGCCGTCGCTGATCTTCTTCATCGTGTTTCTCTGCTATGCCCTGACCGGGCCGGTCAACGCGGTGCGCGGGCGTCTGCGCAAGTCGGCGGCCAAGACCTGAGCCGTCGCGGTGCGGAGGCTTGCCACGGAAAAATTGGACGAGCCGCCCGGGTCTGATTTATAGTCGCCATGTCATGCAAACCCGTCGCAGCCATTTTTTCGTCTCACGCGCGTCCTCCGGCGACGCCGCGCTGCGCCTGCTTGGCCTTTCGCTTCTGCCCTAGGGCAGATACGAACATGCGCCCGCACGGGGCCGATACCGTGCAAACCCAACGCTTGAAAAATTCCACACTCGGTTCAGCCGCCTTGCGTCTGTATCGTTAGATCAGGACCTACAGGTTTTCCAATGAAACAGCCATTGATTGTTTTAGATACCACTTTGCGCGACGGCGAACAGTCGCCGGGCGCAGCCATGACCCAGGAAGAGAAAGTCCGTATCGCGCTGGCGCTCGAAAAACTGCGCGTGGACGTGATCGAAGCCGGGTTTGCCGTCGCCAGTCCCGGCGATTTCGCCGCCGTGCAGGCCGTGGCCCGCGAGGTCAAGGACAGCATCGTCTGTTCGCTGGCGCGCGCCAATGCCCAGGATGTCAGCGCCGCCGGCGAAGCGCTCAAGGCCGCAAAACGCTCACGCATCCATACCTTCATCGCCACTTCGCCGATTCACATGGAAAAGAAGTTGCGAATGACGCCGGACCAGGTCGTTGATTCGACGGTTGGCGCGGTCAAACTCGCGCGTACGTTCACCGATGACGTGGAGTTTTCCGCGGAAGACGCGGTGCGCTCCGAGATGGATTTCCTGATCCGGGTGTTCACCGCGGCGATCAAGGCCGGCGCGACCACGATCAATGTGCCGGACACCGTCGGTTACTCGATTCCCGAGCAGTGGGGCGAGCGCATGCGCCAGCTGATCGAGCGCGTGCCCGGTGCCGACAAGGTGGTCTGGTCCACGCATTGCCATAACGATCTGGGCATGGCGGTGGCCAATTCGCTGGCGGCGGTGCAGGCGGGTGCGCGCCAGGTCGAGTGCACCATCAACGGCCTGGGCGAGCGTACCGGCAATGCCTCGCTTGAAGAAATCGTGATGGCGGTGAAAACGCGTAGCGACGTGTTCGAGGTCGAGACCCGCGTCGATGCCACGCAGATCGTACCGTGCTCGCGGCTGGTGTCGGCCATCACCGGCTACCAGGTGCAGCCGAACAAGGCGATCGTCGGTGCCAATGCATTTGCGCACGAGTCCGGCATTCATCAGGACGGCGTACTCAAGTTTCGCCAGACCTACGAGATCATGCGCGCCGAGGATGTCGGCTGGGCCGCGAACAAGCTGACGCTGGGCAAGTTGTCGGGGCGTAACGCGTTCCGCGCGCGGCTGGTGGAATTGGGCTACCGCTTCAAGTCCGAAGGCGAACTGGCCGAGGCGTTCGCGCGTTTCAAGGCGCTGGCGGACAAGAAGCACGAAATCTTTGACGAGGACCTGCAGTCGCTGGTGACCGAGACCGTGCAGGCCGCCAATGACGAGCGCGTGCGCCTGATCGACCTGGACGTGAGATCGAAGGTCGGCACGCACCCGGAAGCCAAGGTGGCGATCAGCATCGATGGTGTACGCGCCGACGCCAAGGCGGTCGGTGACGGGCCGGTGGACGCGGTGTTTGCCGCGATCGAGCAGATGGTTGGCTCCGGCGCCAAGCTGCTGCTGTTCTCGGTGACCAACATCACCACCGGCACCGACGCCCAGGGCGAAGTGACGGTGCGCCTGAGCAAGAACGGGCGCACGGTCAACGGCCAGGGCGCCGATACCGATATCGTGATTGCCTCGGCCAAGGCCTACATCAATGCCGTCAACCGCCTGGGCATGGTGTTCGAGCAGCGTGCGCATCCGCAGATGGACGAGACCCTGGGTACGCCTTAGCGCGGCCTGCCGGCGTCATTCCGCATGAGCCGTCCCGATCCTTCATCGGGGAGCGGGGCGGCGCTTGCGGCGGTTACGGGTGTTGTCGCAGACTCCCCGGGTCGGCCACAGGAAAGCCTCGTCTGCGCACGTGCCGCATGCGTGCAATGGCTCTGATCCAGGAGTGCGCAATGCTGCTCAGGAAAATCATCCCGTACCGTTATTCCACCTGGCTGCTGTGTGGATTGCTGTTGATCGGTGCACTGTTTCTGCTATGGGTCGATCCCGTCGCAGGCGCCTTGCCGGCGCTGATATTCGGCGCCCTGACGGCGCTCGGCTTTCTGGATTATTTCCAGACCCGGCAGGCGATCCGGCGCAACTACCCGATCATCGGGCACATGCGCTTTTTGTTCGAGGCGATCCGGCCGGAGTTGCGGCAGTATTTCCTGGAGTCGGATACCGAGCAGATTCCGTTCTCGCGTGCGCAGCGCTCGCTGGTCTACCAGCGCGCCAAGAACGTCGTCGACAAGCGGCCTTATGGCACGTTGACCAACGTCTATGAGTCGAGTTACGAGTGGATCAATCATGCGATGGTCACCCAGCACATCACCGACCATGATTTCCGCGTGATGATCGGGGAACACAACAGCAAGCAGCCCTATTCGCTGTCGGTCTACAACATTTCGGCGATGAGCTTTGGCGCACTCTCGGCCAACGCCATCCTGGCGCTCAACAAAGGGGCCAAGCTGGGCGGGTTTGCGCACGATACCGGTGAAGGCAGCATCAGCAAATATCACCGTGAACACGGCGGCGACCTGATCTGGGAAATCGGCAGCGGCTACTTTGGCTGC
>JBOICJ010000071.1:0-3063 GCA_050740035.1 Stenotrophobium sp.
GCATTGAAGGAACGGCGATGACGCTCACATTTATCCTGATCGTTCCGGGTGTGGCGACGCTGGTTACGCTTGCGAGCCGCCGTATTGCTCCTTGGGCGACGCTGGTTTCAGCGCTTGCGGTGCTGGCACTTTCCATTGTCGCGGCACTCCATGTCCTCCACGGCGGAGTGGTATATGCAGTTTACGGCGGGCTGTCACTCGATGCGCTGGCTGCTGTCTACCTATTGCTGGTCGCTTTTGTGGGCGCGACCGCTGCGCTCTACTCAATCGGTTACCTGCCAGCCCATACGGCTAAAGACAGCGCGCTGCCGCCCCGTTACCGCGAGTATTGGCCGCTGTTCAATCTCTTCCTCATCTCCATGCTCGGGGTGCCGCTGGTATCCAACCTGGCCGTAATCTGGATTGCAATCGAACTCACGACGGTCTTTTCCGCGTTCCTGGTGGCTTATGAGGACCGCACTGAGGCCCTGGAAGCGGCGTGGAAATACGTTGCACTCACCAGCATGGGCGCCATGATTGCACTGTTCGGCGTATTGGTCCTGTACTACGGGATCAGTCATGCCGGTGAATCGGTCACCTGGGCTGGACTCGTCGCTGCGGCTCCGCAAATGAAGCCGGCGGTGCTGCTTATTTCTTTTGTATTGTGGCTGATTGGATTCGGCGCCAAGACCGGGCTCGTGCCGTTGCACACTTGGTTGCCGGATGCACACAGCCAGGCGCCGGCTTCGATCTGTGCGCTGCTTTCAGGCGTGGAGGTAAGCGGTGCGCTCTACATGCTGCTGCGGATATATCCAGCGCTCGCACGCAACCCCGGTATAGTGCATCCGGAGTATTGGTACATCATAGCCGGATTGATCACCGTCGCCGTGGCAGCGTTTCTGCTCCTGCAAGTGCACGACTACAAACGTCTGTTCGCCTATTCGACGATCGAGCATATGGGCATTATTTTGGCGGCTTGTGGGTTGGGTGCTGGCGCGCACGAGTTGGGGACAGTGTATCAATTCTTCGCCCACGCTTTTACCAAGTCGTTCTGCTTCTACGCGGCCGGGCTTGCTACGATCGTCTTCGGCACCCAGGAAATTGCCGCGGTGCGCGGGCTCCTGAGCCGTTCGCCGATTGTCGGTTGGGCGCTGTTGCTGGGCGGCGTTGCGATTGCCGGCGCACCGCCGTTCGCGTTATTTATTTCCGAGTTTCAGATTCTCGCTACCGGTTTTGGTGCCGGCGAATACGTTGCGACCGGTATCCTTACCGCGCTCATCGTGCTCGCCTTCGTCGCCATCCTGTACCAGATCGGGCGCATCGTCTTTGGTGAGCCGGTCGCAGCACCACCGGTTAAATTACCCGCGACCAGTCTTGCAGCGCTGGCAATTGCCTTCGTGCCGATGTTCGTTTTCGGTTTTTATCTGCCGCCGCCACTCACGGCACTTATCAATCAAGCCGCTGCACTGCTCGGGGGGGCGTCATGAGTGCCCGGGCGAATCTGCTGAGCTTCTTGCGGGATAGCCGTTCAGGCGTCGCGGCACAGGATGCGGGTGACCGCTTACGTGTTGAAATGGTGCCGTTGGCCGTAGCCGACATGACCGCCACACTGGTCCGTGATCACGATTGCGAGTTCGCGAGCCTGGTGGTCGAAGAGACGGACGCGAAGGATGGTTTCAAACTGCGTTATTTTTTTTACGTGCCCGATGATGCGATCCTGATCGAGATCGAAACCCAGGCGGCGGCCGGCGTGTCGCTTCCCGCCATCAGCGACCGGGTGCATGCGGCCGACTGGCATGAACGCGAGGCGGAAGACCTGTTCGGCATCCACTTCGCGGGCCATCCGTTCCTCGGCGATTTCGTGCTGCACGATACGGTATGGCCGGAGGCCGTCGCGCCCATGCGTCACCGCTTTGATGCACGCAAGCGGGTGGCGGAACCGGGGCTGGGAGCCGAATGGCAGCCGCGGCGCGTGTTGCAGGAAGAAGGCGCGCTCATGCTTCCGGTCGGTCCCATCTGGGGCGACTATCATGAAGCCGGACTGTGGCTGCTGGAAACGCCGGGCGAGCAGATTCGCCTGGCGCATAGCCGACTGTTTTACAAATACCGCGCCGTGGAAAAGATCGCCGAGGGTCAGACGCCTGTGCAGGCGCTGCTGTTGGCCGAACGTTTCAGCGGCAATTCGGCCTTCGCCCACGCGTTTGCGTATTGTCAGGCGCTGGAAAAAATCGCGGGTTGCGTGGTGCCACTGCGGGCGCAAGCTCTACGTAGGGTGTTCGCAGAACTAGAACGCCTGCGTTATCACGCGGCCAGCATAGCCGAACTCGCCGGCTCGACTGCGCTCTCGGTGGGCAAGGCCATGGGCCAGGAGGTCGAGGAACGCTGGTTGCGTCTTGCCGGCGAAGTCTGTGGCCACCGTTATCTCTTCGGTATGTGTGTGCCTGTCGGCTTGGCGTGGGAACCAGGGGAGACCCTGCTTGCGAGACTACGCGCAGGCGTCAAAGATATCAGTAAGGCCTCTGCCGAACTCGAGCGAATGCTGATTTACAGCTCGGGTTTTCTCGACCGCATTGAGGAAATGGGCACGCTGACGCCGGAACTGGCCGAACTTTATGGTGTCGTGGGGCCGGTCGCCCGCGGGTCGGGGCGTTCGCTCGACTTGCGTCGCTCGCTGCCCTATGGCGGATACGATGCGTGGCCCATGCAAGTTCCGCATGAAATCGAGGGCGACGGCTACGCGCGCTTACGGGTGTTCTTCGCTGAAATCCGTGCCAGCACGGCTCTGATCGAGGTGCAGCTTGCTGATTTGCCGGCGGGACCCATTGCAAGCGACTGTCCACCGCAGGCCGGTGCGGCGCTCGCCTGGGCTGAGGCACCGGCCGGCGGCTGCTTTCATTGGTTACGCCTCGACCAGAATGGCCGGGTGGCACGCTGGCGTATCGCCACGCCCGGCTTTCGCAACTGGCATGCCTTTCACCGCGCAGTCGAAGGAGCGGCGTTTCAGGACTTCCCTATCATTCTGGCGAGCTTCGGCTTGTCGGTCGCGGAGAACGACAGGTAATGGCCAACTGGACGCTCAAATGC
>JBOICJ010000072.1:0-2138 GCA_050740035.1 Stenotrophobium sp.
CCTCACCCCTGCCCCTCTCCCGGAGGGAGAGGGGAATGTTTGTATGACTTGAGAATTCAATGGCTCAACCCATTCCCCCCTACGTTCCCGCCCACGGCCTGCTCAAGGGCAAGTCCGTACTCATCACCGCCGCGGCCGGCGGTGGCATCGGCTTTGCGGCGGCCAAGCGCTGCCTCGAAGAAGGCGCGCGGGCGTTGATGCTGTCCGATATCCATCCGCGCCGCACCGCCGAAGCCGCCGAAACGCTGGCCAAGGAATTTCCGCAGGCGCAGGTCTACGGCCAGGTCGGCAACGTCGCGGTCGAGGCCGACGTGCAGGCGCTGGTCGATGCCGCCGAAGCCCAGCTGGGCGGTGTCGATGTGTTGATCAACAACGCCGGTCTGGGCGGCAGCAAGCGCGTCGTCGATATGAGCGATGAAGATTGGTTGAAGGTGATCGATGTCACGCTCAACGGCACCTTCCGCATGACCCGCGCGATGCTGAAAAAAATGCAGCCGCGCGGCAAGGGCGCCATCGTTAACAACGCCTCAGTGCTCGGCTGGCGCGCGCAGAAGGAACAGGCGCACTACGCTGCCGCCAAGGCCGGTGTGATGGCGTTGACGCGCTGCTCGGCACTGGAAGCCGCAGACTTCGGCATCCGCATCAACGCGGTGTCGCCGTCCATCGTGTTTCACGATCACCTGCGCAAATCGGCACCCGAGGCGCTGCTCAATGAACTCGCCAGCCGTGAGGCCTTCGGCCGCGGCGCGGAAGCCTTCGAGATCGCCAACATCATGGTGTTTCTCGCTTCCGAGTATTCCTCTTACCTCGTCGGCGAAGTGATTTCGGCTTCGTCGCAACACGCCTGAGCATGGCCATGAAACCCGTATTCGGCTCCGTGGATGAAGTGCTGAGTTATGTCGGCAAACCGCTGGGCGAGAGCGAGTGGGTGGCGATCTCGCAGGAGCGCATCAACCTGTTTGCCGATGCCACCGACGATCACCAGTGGATCCACGTCGATCCGGTGAAAGCGAAGGACGGTCCGTTCGGCGCCTGCATCGCGCACGGTTATCTGTCGCTGTCGCTGGTCGCGCGCTTCCTGCCCGAACTGGCGACGCTGAAGAACCTGAAAATGGGTGTGAACTACGGCACCGACAAGGTGCGCTTCCCCTCGGCGGTGAAGGTCGGTTCGCGCCTGCGCGGCAAGGGCGAAATGATCGCTGCCGAGAAAACCAAGGACGGCGGCGTGCAGGCCACGATCCGCGTGACCGTCGAGATCGAGGGCAGCGAGCGTCCGGCCTGTGTGGCCGACACCATTTCACGGTATTACTTTTGATTCGATATTCGTAGGGTGGGTTAGCGCCGTAGGCGCGTAACCCACCAATCGCGGTTCCGGTGGGTTACGCCGCTTTGCGGCTAACTCACCCTACAAATGAGGCTGATATGACCGAAGCAGTGATTGTCTCCGTCGCCCGCACGCCGATCGGCAAAGCGTTTCGCGGCGCGTTCAACGATACCGAAGCGCCGGTGCTGGGTGGCCACGTCGTCAAGGCGGTGGTCGCGCGCGCCAAGGCCGATCCGAAAGAAATCGACGATGTCCTGATCGGCTGCGCCGCGCAGCAGGGCACCCAGGCCTACAATCTTGGCCGTCTCTGCGCCTATACCGGTGGTTTGCCGGACACGGTGCCGGGGATGACGCTGGATCGCCAGTGCTCGTCTGGCTTGCAGACCATTGCCATCGCCGCCAAGAACATCATCTGCGGCGAGCAGAAAGTAGTGGTCGCTGGCGGCGTCGAGTCGATCTCGCTGGTGCAGAACAAGCACAAGAATTCCTACCGTTTTGTTTCCGAGGCGGTGCTGGCGGCGCAGCCGGCGGCCTACATCCAGATGATCGAGACTGCGGAAGTCGTCGCCGGACGCTACGGCATCTCGCGCGCCGCGCAGGATGAATACTCGCTGCAGAGTCAGCAGCGCACCGCTGCCGCGCAGGCCGCCGGCAGGTTCGACGACGAGATCGTGCCGCTGGCGACGCAGAAGCAGCTCTACGACAAGGAAGGCAATCCGACCGAGAAGCAGGCGGTGACTTTGGCCAAGGATGAGGGCAACCGCGCCGAGACCACGCTGGAGAGCCTGTCCGCGCTCAAGCCGGTGTGGAAGGA
>JBOICJ010000073.1:0-6683 GCA_050740035.1 Stenotrophobium sp.
TTCACGGCCACACTCGATCATATTCAGCCGGTTTCTAAGGGCGGCGACAACTCGCTGCATAACCTCACTACTGCCTGCTTGCACTGCAATTCAAGACGCGGGAGTCGGCCTGTCATGGAAGCCATCATCGGTGCATCTCAACAATGACTTCACCTCTCGCCCAATCACTAAAACTTCCCTGCGGCGCTACGCTGCCTAATCGTTTATGCAAAGCCGCGATGACCGAGGGCATTGCCGACGAACACCTGCGCGCGACGGAGCGTCACGTCACGCTGTATCGCCGCTGGGCGGAGGGTGGCGCGGGGCTGCTGCTGACCGGCAACGTGATGATTGACCGCCGCGTGCTGGAACGGCCGGGCAATGTCGCGCTCGATCCGGCGCAGCCCGATGCGGAGTCCATGAAGCGACTGCGCGCGTGGACGCAGGCGGGCACCTGCAATGGCAATCACTTGTGGATGCAGATTTCGCACGCAGGCCGGCAGTCGCCACGCTATGTCACCGGCCAGCCGATGGGGCCGTCGGCGGTGCAACTGGAATTGCTCGGCAACTACGCGAAACCACGCGCGCTAAGAGAAGACGAAATCCTCGACTTTATCCAGCGCTTTGCACGTGTCGCGGTGACGGCGCGCGAGGCGGGTTTCACCGGCGTGCAGATTCACTCAGCGCACGGCTATCTGCTGTCGAGTTTTTTGTCGCCAATCACCAACCAGCGCACCGATGCCTGGGGCGGCACGCTGGAGAACCGCGCGCGCATGCTGATCGAGACGATCCGCGCGACACGCAAGGCAGTCGGCGCGGATTTCCCGATCGGCATCAAGCTCAACTCCGACGATTTCCGCAAAGGTGGCTTTAATCACGAAGACTGTCTGCAAGTCGTCGAGTGGTTGAATGCGGAAGGACTGGACCTGCTGGAAATCTCCGGCGGCACTTACGAGCAGCCGCGACTGCTCGGCTTCGATGGCAAAGCAGGATCGAAGGCCGTCGAGCCACAACGTGAGAGCACGAAAAAACGCGAGGCTTACTTTCTCGACTATGCGGTCGCGATCCGCAAGATCGCGAAGATGCCGCTGATGGTGACCGGCGGATTCCGCACGCGCGCGGCGATGGAGGCGGCGCTGAGCGCCGACGAGTGCGACGTGATCGGTCTGGGCCGGCCGCTGTGCACGCACGTCGATGTGCCGCGCCAACTGCTGTCCGGCGAGATGGCGGTGGCGCCGGCATTCGAGAAAAATCTGCGGCTCGGGCCGGGCAAACTGTTTTCCGGAACCAGCCCGATCTTCCTGTTCAAGATCGTGCACGTGCTCGGCTTGCAGGGCTGGTACTACCAGCAGCTTGCGCATCTGGCCGACGGCGGCCGCGAACCGCTCAAGCGCAGCGTGTTGTCTGCGTTCTTCGCGTATCTGTGGGACGAATACAGCACGGCGTTTCGGATGCACCGCGCGCGGCGCAAGAAGCGTTGAATACCAAGCTGATTTTCCCGCAACACCTGCGTCTTTATTCGTAGGAGCGCCGCTTCGGCGCAACCGGGTTATCGCGCCGAAGCGGCGCTCCTACAGGGCGTGACACGGACTTGTGTTTGCTCGGAAGCATGATTTTCAACCACCCGCTCTCGAAGTTGTGCGGTTGAATTGTGTTATATTTTATATGTTATTATTTAATATAGTATATAAAATATAACATCGTTCAAGGCTCTCTTATCGAGAGCGGGTGACGCCGCGTTGCTCAATTCAGCGCGCTGGGCACCGCCAGCCGGAACGGCTCAATCCGTGCATCGAATTTTTCGCCCGTCGTCGTCTGCATCTGGAAGCTGCCGTGCATGGTGCCGACCGGCGTGGTCAGCGGGCAGCCGCTGGTGTACTCGAATTCCGCGCCGGGATTCAGCACCGGCTGATAACCGACGACGCCGGGGCCGCGCACTTCCTCGACCTGGCCTTCGCCGTTGGTGATCACCCAGTGCCGCGTCAGCAGCTGCACGGTTTCGCGGCCTTCGTTGCGGATGGTGATGTGGTAGGCGAACAAGAACTGCGCTGCCGCGGGCGCGGACTGCTCCGGCACGTAGCGCGGTTGCACGATGATGCGGATGCCGCGGGTCAGGGTGTTGGACATGGCGATACCGTGGCGTCGTGGCTCGCGCTCAGAACATGCCGGTCTGCAGACGCGCGGCCTCGCTCATCATGTCCTGCGTCCACGGCGGGTCGAACACCAGTTGTACGTCGCTTTCGGTAATCGCCGGCAGTTGCGCGATCTTGGCCTTGATGTCGTTGACCAGAATGTCGCCCATGCCGCAACCGGGCGCAGTGAGGGTCATGCGGACCGAGGCTCTACGCTGGCCGTCCGGCAGGGTCTCGACGGCACAGCCGTAGACCAGGCCAAGCTCGACGATGTTGATTGGAATCTCCGGGTCGTAGCAGGTTTTGAGCTGCGTCCAGACGGCCTCTTCAAGCTCGGTATCGGTCGCCTGTGCCGAGACCTTCGGCGGTTCGACGCGCTCTTTGCCGATGGCGTCGGCGTCGGCGCCATCGATGCGAAACAGGTGCCCTTCGACCATGACGGTGTAGCTGCCGCCCAGCGCCTGGGTGATGTTGGCGTGCGCGCCTTCCGGCAGCTCGACGCGCGTCCCCGCGGGGATCAGGACGCCGATGACATCGCGTGTCAGCGTGACGGATTCTTGGGCGTGCGACATCTCGTTTGCGGGTTGATTATCCGGGTGGGGAACGCATCTTAAACGTCAGGGGTCTGACGTGCATCTATCGTCGTGTCATAGCATCATTACAAATCCATCCCGGGAGAATTTCCATGACTGATATCAAGCCGCTGCTGCTGACCCTGGCGTTGTTCGTACCGGCGCTCGCCCTGGCACACGATCACCCGGCGCCGGTGACGCGCAGCGTCAGCGTCTCGGGGCAGGGCGAAGTCAGTGCCACGCCGGACCGCGCGCAGCTTTCCCTGTCGGTCGACGCGCTCGACAGCGACATCCAGAAGGCGCAGGACCAGGTGAACCAGGTCACGCGCGCTTATCTGGCTAAGGCCAGGTCGCTGGGCGTGAAGGACGCGCAGATCGCCACCGCCGGCGTCACGCTCAATCCCGAATATACCTGGGACGACAAGGCCAAGAAGCAGGTGTTGACCGGCTATCGCGCGCGCCGCCAGATCAACGTCACGGTCGACAACCTCGACCGCCTCGGCGATCTGCTGCTTGCGGCCACCGCCGCCGGCGTGAACCAGATCAGCCCGCCTGTGCTGGAGTCGAGCAAGGCCGATGAGCTCACCCGGCAGGCATTGGCAAAGGCTGCCACAGACGCGCGCAGCAAGGCGCAGGTTCTGGCGACGACGCTGGGCGTGAAACTTGGCAGTATCCGCAGCCTGTCCGCCAACGATGTCGCGCCGCCACCGCGTCCGGTCATGTTCAAGGCCATGGCGATGCGCGCGGACGCCGCGCCGGAATCCGGCAACGCCGAGATGGGCCTGGCCACGGGTGAAATCAAATTCAACGCGACGGTCAACGCCGAATTCGACCTGATCGCGCCTTGAACTTGTTTTTCGCGGTTGTGGGATAATCCACCACTTTCCTGCCGTTCAGGGCTGCGAAAGTGGCTGAAAAATCGCGAATACTCGTCGGTGTGATCATGGGCTCCCGCTCTGACTGGGAAACCCTGTCGCACGCGGCACAAACACTGGAAGACCTGCGCGTGCCCTACGAGGCCCGCGTGGTCTCGGCGCACCGCACGCCGGACCTGCTGTTCCAGTACGCCGAAACCGCCGCCAGCCGCGGCATCAGGGTCATCATCGCCGGTGCCGGCGGCGCAGCCCATCTGCCCGGCATGTGCGCCGCCAAGACCGCCGTGCCGGTGCTGGGCGTGCCGGTGCAATCGAAAGCCCTCAACGGCCTTGATT
The DNA here is from genome assembly GCA_050740035.1 of Stenotrophobium sp. Taxonomy (GTDB): domain Bacteria; phylum Pseudomonadota; class Gammaproteobacteria; order Nevskiales; family Nevskiaceae; genus Stenotrophobium. The sequence continues at coordinate 3,895 of JBOICJ010000073.1, forward strand.
CGCTGCTGTCGATCGTGCAGATGCCGGCCGGCATCCCGGTAGCAACGCTGGCGATCGGCAGGGCAGGGGCGGTAAATGCGGCTCTGCTGGCCGCCGCCATCCTTGCCGGCAACGACAAGTCCCTGGCGGCACGCCTCACCAGATTCCGCGCCGCGCAGACGGCAAAAGTGTTGAACGACGAGCCGCTGAAGCTGCCATGAAAATAGGAATACTTGGCGCGGGCCAGCTCGGAAGAATGCTGGCCCTGGCGGGCTATCCACTGGATTTTGATTTTGTCTTTCTCGATCCGGCCGAGGAAGCCTGTGCTGCGGCACTGGGCCCGCGCATCAAGGCGGATTACACCGACGAACAGGCGCTGGCAGAATTTTGCGCGGCTGCGGATATCGCTACTTACGAATTTGAAAACGTACCGGCAAAAACCGCCGGGTTCGTCGCGGCGCGCATTCCCTTGCGGCCCGGCGCGGCGGCGCTGACGGCGGGACAGGATCGCCTGTCGGAGAAGCAGTTGTTCGACCGCCTCGGCATTCCGGTGGCCCGATACCTGCCGGTCAACACGCGCGACGCGCTGGAATTTGCGGTCAAGGCCACGGGTCTGCCCGCCGTGCTGAAGACCCGGCGCATGGGCTACGACGGCAAAGGTCAGCGCGTGCTGCGCACGCCCGGGGATCTGGACGCAGCCTGGTCACAGCTGGGCGGGCGCCCGCTGATCCTGGAAGCGTTCGTGAATTTCGAGCGCGAACTGTCCTGTCTGTGCGTGCGCGCCTGCGACGGCGCAATGGCATTTTATCCGGTCGTGGAAAATCATCACGTCGACGGCATCCTGCGCACTGCGACACCGCGCCCGAACGACCCGCTGCAGGCGCTTGCAGAGGATTATTCCCGCCGTATGGCCGAACATCTGGATTATGTCGGCGTGCTCGCGTTTGAGTTTTTTGTCTGCGGTGATCGATTGGTCGCAAACGAAATCGCGCCGCGCGTGCACAACTCGGGACACTGGAGCATCGAAGGCGCGGTCTGCTCGCAGTTTGAAAACCACCTGCGGGCCATCTCAGGTCTGCCGCTGGGTTCGACCGCGTTGCGTACACACTGCGCGATGGTGAATTTCATCGGCGACGCACCTTCGACACTCGAATTGGCAAAATTTCCCGACCTGCATATTCACCACTACGGCAAGACACCGAAACCGCTGCGCAAAGTGGGACACGCAACACTGCTGGAAAATGACGCCGCCTCGCTGCAAGAAGCACTCGACCGGCTCGGTGCGCTGGTCGCCAAGACTGCGGGATAAGCGTTCTAGAGTTGCAGGCTGCGACGCAGTTCCAACCACAGTTCGGCATACGCCAGCAGGGCGATATCGTCGGACGGCGCGTACGCGGGCAGTGGCGCGCGATGTTCGCCCATGCGCTCCACCGTCGATGAATAGGGAATGGCGCTGGCACAGGCCTGCGCCATGATTGCGGGCGGCTGTTCCAACAGCCCACGATGCAGCGAACGGCGCCGGTCCACCATCGAGTAAAACGGCCGGAACTTGTCGGCGCTGATGCCGTTTTTCCTGGAGTAATCCAGGACCTGCTCGTACGCTCTGAGCGACAGGAATGTCGGCACCACCGGCGCCAGGATCATGTCCGCGGCAGAGAAAATATTGTCCGCCAGATGCGACAGGCTCGGCGGGCAGTCCAGCACGATCAGGGAATACTGTTCTCCGAACGGCCGCAGCAGTTTCTTCAGCGCCTTGCGCGGCGGCTCGATGCTTTTCAGCATGATGTCGAGATAGCGATAGGCGAAGTCGGCAGGGATGATCGCTAGATTGTGGTAAGGCGTCGGCTTGACCAGACGGCTGATCGGCGTCACGCCGGTCAGCACCTTGTCGGTTTTAACAGCGGCCGGCTCGCCGTGAAAGTACCAACTCGCCGCGCCTTGAGGGTCGAGATCCCAGAGCAGGGTCGGGATACCGTCCGCAGCGGCAAGGTAGGCCAGATTGACCGCAGCCGCGGACTTGCCGACGCCGCCCTTGAGATTGTGCAATGCCAGGGTTTTCATTCATCCCTCTCTCGATCCAACAGCGTTGGTGAATACAGGGTTTAGCGTTCGTGCGTGCGCGAACGCTCAGCCTTCAAAATCCCGCAGCTCTCCGCCATAGGCCACCGCGACACAGCCCGCGCCGGTATTGACCGCCGCCGTCGCTGACATCACGCTGCTCAAGAGCGTGATGCCGTGCTCCCGCGTGACGGCTTCCAGCACTGCATATCCGGGCAGTTTTCGGACGTGGTCCAGTTCTCCGCCGTAGCTGATGCAAACGTGCTTGGTTGAGATACCCTTCTCGATCTGATGGGCGACATGCGTGAACATCTTTTCCACGGCGCGCTCGTAGCCCAGGACTTTGGCGACCGGCTTGGTCTCGGCGCGATAGCATTGGATGACGGGTTTGATATCCAGCGCGCTGCCGATGGCGTAGGTCAGCAGACCGATGCTTTTTTCGCCCTTCTTCATGCCGCGGGCGCGGATGTAGTACAGATCGCTCGGAACCATGTAACCGCAGATGTTTTCGCGCAACTCGTCCAGACGCCGCCGTATCGCATTAGGGGTTTCTCCATCCCGCGCCCGCGTCGCGGCTTCCGCGGCGAGCAGGCCCGTGCCGCAAAACATGCTCATGCTGTCGACCACGCGCAGGGCGAATGGTCCGGTCACGCCGGCCTGTGCGCGGATGTTCTTATAGTCGTTGAGGATGGCGAAAGATGCGCGCGTCGCATTTTCGAAAATCGGGCTGCGCATCGAGGTGATCGTGATGC
>JBOICJ010000074.1:0-8858 GCA_050740035.1 Stenotrophobium sp.
CCCGCTTTCCGGTTTTCGTCTGCGGCGGCTGCGGCACGACCCAGCCCATTTCCCAGCCCTTGTCAATAATCGCGTGTTCGATCGATTTGATGCCGACCGGGTCGTTGTTGATGTTGAGCGTGCACGCCGTTCTGCATGAGCGGCTGCCCGGTCAACAACATCATCCCGGACTGGAACGATCTGGTTTACAGCGGCAACTACGAGGCCGCGCTGCAATCCCTGCACTCGACCAACAATTTCCCCGACTTCACTGGCCGCATCTGTCCCGCGCCCTGCGAAGCGGCGTGCACGCTCAACATCAACAACGATCCGGTGGGGATCAAGTCGATCGAGCATTTCATCATCGACAAGGGCTGGGAAAACGGCTGGGTCAAACCGCAGATTGCGGCACACAAGACCGGCAAAAAAATCGCGGTGGTTGGCTCCGGCCCGGCCGGTCTGGCGGCGGCACAGCAACTCGCGCGCGTCGGCCACGACGTCACTGTGTTCGAGAAGAACGACCGCATCGGCGGCCTGCTGCGCTACGGCATTCCCGGCTTCAAGCTGAATAAGTCCAGCGTCGATCGCCGCGTCGAACAGATGCAGGCCGAAGGCGTGGTGTTCCGCACCTGTGTGTTCGTCGGCAGCGATTATCCGGCGCACATCAACAATGAGGCCAAGGAAACGATCTCGCCGACGCAGCTCGAAAAAGACTTTGATGCCGTCATCCTCTGCGGCGGCTCGGAGACCCCGCGCGACCTGCCGGTGCCCGGCCGCGAGCTGAAGGGCATCCACTTCGCGATGGAATTCCTGCCGCAGCAGAACAAGATCGACGCCGGCGACAAGGTCAAGCACCAGATCCTGGCCGGCGCCAAGCATGTCATCGTGATCGGCGGCGGCGACACCGGCTCCGACTGCGTCGGCACCAGCAACCGCCAGGGCGCCGCCAGCATCACCCAGTTTGAATTACTACCGCAGCCGCCGGCGCAGGAGAACAAGCCGCTGGTCTGGCCCTACTGGCCGATCAAACTGCGCAGTTCGTCCTCACACGACGAAGGCTGCGAGCGCGACTGGGCGGTCGCCACCAAGCGCTTTGAAGGCAGCAACGGCAAGGTCGAAAGACTGATCGCCTGCCGCGTCGAGTGGAAAGACGGCAAGATGAGCGAAGTGCCGAATTCCGAATTCGAGATGAAAGCCGATCTGGTACTGCTGGCGATGGGCTTCACCGCACCCTTGGCGCAGGTGCTCGATGCGTTCGGCGTCGACAAGGACGCACGCGGCAACGCCAAGGCCGGCACCGAGGGCGGGGGCTGCTACAAGACTTCCGTCGCCAAGGTTTTTGCCGCCGGTGACATGCGCCGCGGTCAGTCGCTGGTGGTCTGGGCGATCCGCGAAGGCCGTCAGGCCGCGCGTGCCGCCGATGAATTCCTGATGGGCTGCACCGACCTGCCACGCTGAGCATTTCGTCTCAAAGAATAAGGCCTGCAATGCAGGCCTTATTCTTTTGCATGTCACAACGCATCGGTCTGATTCGTCTTATTCTCCTGAGGCCGCCTATTTACGGAGAAGACGATGCGCAACGCAGTGACTCTGCTGCTGGCCCTGATTCTGGCCGCCAATGGCCTGTTGATGCTGGCCGCACCCGAATACTGGTACCAGCTGATTCCCGGCGTGCCCGACACCGGGCCGTTCAACCCGCACTTCGTGCGCGATATCGGCTGCGCCTATCTGGTCAGCGGCGGCGCCTTCCTGTGGCTGCTGCGCGATGCGCGAGCACGCAGTGCGGCGCAGCTCGCCGCGATCTTCCTGACGCTGCACGCCCTCACTCACGTCTGGGACGGCCTCGCCGGCCGTGAAACTCTCGATCACCTGATCGACGATATTCCCGGCGTTTTCGTCCTGCCCGCGCTGGCGTTATGGTTGAGTTGGACGCAGGCCCGCACAAATTAGGCGAGTCAGTTGATCGCAGACTGCGGCCCCTGCGCGCAACTGATGGTAAAGATGGCCGAACAGGCCTGCGTCAAGGTCGAGGTGCTGCGCGGGATGATCGGCGGCGATCTCGCGCTGACGGGCGACGCGGCGGCGTGACAACGAGCCAGTCGTCGATTTTTCGCGAAGACACGGGATCAGTCGTCGCCGTCGCGATCCCCGTGCGGCGGATGCTGCGCGCGCCACTTGGCGATGTGCGCTTGGCGTTTCGCTTCCAGCGCGGCCAGCTGTTGTTTCTGGTCCGGCGTCAGCCGCTGGTAAATCTGCTGCTTGAGTGACGTGAGTTGCAGCACGCGCGCGCTGGCGTTGCTGGCCTCGGTCTGCGCCAGCGCCTGCGCCGCCGAGTCGTAGTCCGTCGCATCCGGCGCCAGCGCTTCGAACGCGATGCGCTGCTTGCGCGCAGCCTGCATGCGCGGCTTCATCTGTTCGAAACTGGATTTCACCAACTGCTTGATGTCCGCCTTCTGGCTGTCCGTGAGACTCAGCTCATGCAGTTCGTGCATGAACGGCGCCCCGGGACGATGGTGACGATCATGGCCTTGTTGGGCGTAAGCAAACGTGGCCACCGCCGCCAGCAGCACGACCGGAATGAGCATGAATTTGCGCATCTTCAATCTCCTGTTTATTGATCCAACCACAACCTTCTTGAATAAACTCGCGGGTGAATGACCGAGTTCAGTTGATGGTTGCCACGCCTGTGGCCGGATCAATAACAAAAACCATGCTCTGTGTTATTGAGGCGGCCATCTGTGCGCTCTATCACCCGTGCATCTCACGAAGCAGCAGCAATCTTTTAAGAAGAGTGTGGCCGCCTCATTAACTGCGATACCTGTCGCAGGTATTGGACGGCAGTTACGGCTGAAGATTTGTTGACCCGCGGTAAAGATCGGTAAACCCGCCTGTGCACACCGCGCTACCGAATGGCGCCACCCGCTCTTGCGGTTACAGTGCGAATTGATGTTATTAATTATAATATTATTATAAATATATTATATAATAAATAACAGTTTGCTCTTGCAGAATGCCACGAGCGGGTGGCGCTTTTGCTGCCGGCATACGCGCTGCTTTGTGCAGAACGGCCTTCACCACTACCATCGCGGCACGCTCACCGAGAATCGTATGTCCGCACTCCTGCTCAGCTCCGCCGAAGCCCGTGTCCTCGCCGCACTGGTCGAAAAATCCATCACCACGGTGCAGTACTACCCGATGACGGTCAACGCCATCATGCTCGCCGCCAACCAGAAAACCAGCCGCAGTCCGGTGATGAACCTGGTCGAGGGCGAGGTCGGCGCCGCGCTCCGCGTACTGGAACAACACAAGCTGGTCGCGCGCGACGACTTCGGCGGTCGCGTGCCGAAGTGGCGTCACCATTTCCACAACCAACTGCTGCTCAAGCCACCGATGGTCGCGCTGCTGGCGACGCTGATGCTGCGCGGCCCGCAGACCTTGTCCGAGCTGCGCGCCAACGCTGCCGCACTCGGCGGCCCGGCTGATGCCGAAGCGGTTACCGCCGCACTGCAAGACCTCGGCGACCGCGCGCAGCCGCTGGTCACGCAACTGCCGCGTGCGCATGGCCAGAAAGAAATGCGTTACGCGCATACGCTCTGTGGAGAAATCGCAGCATCGTTCGCACCGGAGCCCGCCGTTGCATCCGCCGCAAGCAGCGAGAAAGCTACTTTGGCTGATTTGCTCCAGCGGGTACTTGCGCTGGAGTCCCGGGTGGCGCAACTGGAGCAGAAGGCTCCGCCGCAGCTTTAGCTGTCCGCGCAGAGTTACTGGATTTCGCGGCACGCTTGTCGCGCACGTATTTTGTTGAGTTGCGAAGTTTGATCTCAAACAAATCAATCGCCTTAATCAAATCACCTAATCGCGCATAGCCGTAGTTGCGCTGATCAAACGACGCTTGCCGACCAATCTGTATGCCAATTGCGCTTAAGGACGACCATCCGTCTTCTCCAGCGGTCGCTTCCACTGAATTGCGCAGTAGAGCCACGAGTTGAGTATCCCCCTTCAATGCATTCGTGTCTTTCCTTGCCGGTGGGTCCACTTTTTTCGCCACTGCGGGTTTAGCGCTTGTCATCGCCTTGACAGGCTTTTGCTCAGAAACTGCGTCCTCTACTTTGACGGGCTCCGGCTCAGATTCCTGCCCAAGATTTTCCAGAAACAAAAACTTGGAACAAGCGTTGACGAAGGGCTTCGGCGTCTTCTGTTCGCCAAAGCCATAAACCTCGGCACCCGAGGTTCTCAAGCGCATCACCAGCGGGGTGAAATCGCTATCCGATGAAACGATACCGAAGCCGTCGAGCTCATGCTCGTAGAGCAAGTCCATGGCGTCGATAATCATCGCCGCATCCGTGGCGTTCTTGCCCTTGGTGTAATCGAATTGCTGCATGGGCCGGATCGCATAGTCGTGCAGCACATCCTCCCAGCGTTTCAGGCTCGGACTTTTCCAGTTGCCGTAAGCGCGCCGAATATTGGCGACGCCATATTTGGCCAGTTCAGAAAGAATCACGTCGATTTTCGATGCGGGTGCGTTATCGGCATCGATAAGTACGGCAATGCGCTTCTGGGACTCTGACATGTGATCTCCTGCATGGATGTGCCGAGACTTTGCTTATAAGTCCCGCTCTTCATTTATCATGACACGCCTTGCGCGGCCGTATTTTCCCTTTCGTGACCCTCACAACTCTCCAGACGCAATTCAACGCCGTGCGCGGGCAACTGCTCGCACGCGATGCGGCGCGTCTGGCGCGCACGCTGGCACAGGCACGGCCGGGAAAATTCGATGCGGCGCGCTTCGAACGCGACGTGCAGAAGGCGCTGTTGGCCGCGGAAAATCGTGCGCGCCTGCTGCCGGAGAAAATCGCCTACCCGGAAGACCTGCCGGTGGTGCAGGCGCGCGAGGAATTGCTCGCCGCGATCCGCGACAACCAGGTCATCATCGTCTGCGGCGAGACTGGCTCCGGCAAAACCACGCAACTGCCCAAGCTGTGTCTGGAACTGGGCCGCGGCACACGCGGACTGATCGGCCATACCCAGCCGCGGCGGCTCGCGGCGCGCAGCGTCGCCAGCCGCATCGCACAGGAACTGCAAACCTCGGTCGGCGCACTGGTCGGCTACGAGACGCGCTTCGACCGCCGCGTGTCGGAACGCTCGCTGGTCAAGCTGATGACCGACGGCATCCTGCTCGCCGAGTTGCAGCGCGATCACGACTTGCTGGCCTACGACACCCTCATCATCGACGAAGCACACGAGCGCAGTCTCAACATCGATTTCCTGCTCGGCTGGCTGGTGCGCCTGCTGCCGCGCCGGCCCGATCTCAAACTGATCGTGACCTCTGCAACGCTCGATCCAGAAAGATTGTCGAAACATTTCGGCGGCGCACCGATCCTCACCGTGGAAGGGCGCGCCTACCCGGTGGAAGTGCGCTACCGCGCGCCGGACAAGGACGACGATCTCGAAGACCGCGTCGGTTCCGCCATTGCTGAACTATGGCCGCGCATGCCGCAGGGAGATGTGCTGGTGTTCCTGCCGGGCGAGCGCGAGATTCACGACCTGGCGCGTTCGCTGCCCGGTCGCTTTCCACGCGCCGAGGTGTTGCCGCTGTATTCACGCCTGTCGGCGCAGCAGCAGGATCGCGTGTTCAGCAGCGGTGGCCCGCCGCGCATCGTGCTGTCGACCAACGTCGCCGAAACCTCGCTCACCGTACCCGGCATCCGCTACGTGGTGGATGTCGGCACCGCACGCATCAATCGCTTTTCGCCGCGCTTGGGCGTGCAGCAATTGCAGATCGAGGCGATCGCACAATCCGCCGCGAACCAGCGCGCCGGCCGCTGCGGCCGCGTCGGTCCCGGCATCTGCATCCGCCTCTACGAGGAACAGGATTTCGCGGCGCGGCCGCTGTTCACCGACCCCGAAATCCTGCGTGCGAATCTTGCTGGCGTAATACTGCAAATGGCGGCGCTGAACTTGGGGGAGATTGAGGATTTTCCGTGGCTGGATGCGCCGGAAAATCGTCACGTTTCCGATGGCTACCGCCTGCTGCAAACTTTGGGCGCGCTGGACGACAACCGCGCGCTAACCCCGCTGGGCCGCGAACTGACGCGCCTGCCGCTGGACCCGCGCATCGCGCGCATCGCGCTGGCAGGACGCGATCACAGCAGTTGCCGCGAACAGGTCTGGGCGCTGGCGGCGGCGTTGTCCGTACAGGACCCGCACGAGGTACCGCCGGATGCGCAGGACGCGGCACGGGCCAAGCACGCAACTTGGCGTCATCCGCGCTCGGATTTTCTCAGCCTGCTCAACCTCTGGCAGCGCTGGCGTGAATGGAGCGATGCCTCGTCCAATCGCCAGTTGCGCAAACTGTGCCGCGAGAATTTCGTCTCCTATCTGCGCATGGAGGAGTGGGAAGCGGTCTATAAACAGATCGTGGATCTGCTGCGCCACGACCAGCCCGAGGAGCCACGCACGTCGAAGCTGACGCTGGACGAACTCTCGCCGCAGATCCACAAGTGCCTGCTGGCCGGACTGATCGACCACATCGGTCTCAAGTCGCCGGAGAGCGCCGAGTTCGCGGGGCCGCGCGGACGCAAGTACAAAGTATTTCCCGGTTCGGCGCTGGCGAAAAAGCCGCCACAATGGCTGATGAGCGCACAACTGGCGCAGACCAGTCAGTTGTTTGCGCGCGTCAACGCGGCGGTGGAGCCGGAGTGGTTGGCCGAAGTCGGCGCGCATCTGCTCAAGCGCACGCTGACGCATCCGCAATGGAACGCCGAGCGCGGCGAAGTGACGGCCACCGAGCACCAGAGCCTGTTCGGCCTGCAACTGCTCAAGCGCCGGCGGCACTACGGCTCGATGGAGCCGGCCGAAGCGCGACGCATCTTCATCCTCGAAGCACTGGTGCGCGGCGACTGCCCGAACAAGCTCGACTTTCTCAAGCGCAATCTCGCGCTGATCGAAGACGTGCAGGAGAAGGAAACGCGCCTGCGCCGTCCGGACCTGCTGGCCGATGAAGATCAGCTGTGTGCGTTCTACGACGCACGCATTCCCGCCGAGGTCTGCACCATCGCCGGCCTCAAGAACTGGTTGCGCCACAGCGCGCCACGCGATGCGCTGCCGCCGGGCTACCGTCAGTTCGGCGCGACGCTGCTGATGAGTGAAGCCGATGTCCTGCGCGCCGGCGCGGACGCCGATGTGGCCGCACTGTTTCCCGATCACATCGACATTGGCGGCCACGACCTGCGGCTGAGCTACAGCCACGATCCGGGGACGGACGCTGACGGCGTCAGTTTTCACATCCCGCTGGCGCTACTGTATGCGCTGCCCGAAACCCCATTCGATTGGCTGGTGCCGGGCCTGCGCGCGGCGCGCATCGAAGGACTGATCCGCACGCTGCCGCAAAACCTGCGCCGCTATTGCACGCCCACTGCCGACTACGCCACCGCGCTGGCCGCACGCATGTCGCCGGACGAAGGTGATTTTCTCGCCGCGATCTGTCGCCACTTTCACGACATGACCGGCGTCCGCCTGGAGCCTGCGAATTTCAGCGAGAGCAAACTGGACGCGCATCTCAAACCGCAGCTGGTGGTCGAGGCGGCCGATGGCCAAATCATCGCCACCGCCGCCAAGCTCGCGGCTTTGCAGCAGAAGCAAACCGGCCCCGCGCGGGCAGCATTGAAACAGGCTGCGGACCACGACGATGCGGCCAAACGCTGGACGCGCGCCAGCGTCAGCGACTGGGATTTCGGCGACCTGCCCGGACATATCGAATTGGTAAACGGCGCGCGCGCGTACCCGGCACTGAACTGCGACGGAGAAAATATTTCGCTGCGCCTGTTCGAGTCGCCAGACGCCGCGAGCAGCGCCCACCACATCGGCTGCCGCGCACTGCTGCTGGCGAAACTGCCGGACCGCATGCGCGATCTGGCCAAGACCGCGAAGACACGACTGAAGCTGGCACTGGTCAATGCGCCCTATACCGCCGAAGCACTGGCACAGGCCGTCGCCGAACGCGCTACCGCAGCGACCTGGGACACCGCGAACGTCCGCACGCAAGCCCAGTTCAACCACACGCTGATGCAGCGCGGCGAGTTTGGCTGCTTGGCGGCGCAGCAGCTTGATGACGTCTGCGGCTGGCTGCTGGCGGCCGCCGAATTGAAACGTCGGCTGCGCGCACTCGGCACGCAATGGCCGGAATCTCTGCGCGATCTTCACGCGCAACTCGACAGCCTGTTTGCGCCCGGCTTCATCGCAGCGTTGCCGGACGCGCAGTGGCCGCGCATTGCGATTTATCTGAAGGCGGCCGGCGTGCGCCTGGATCGCATCGCCCACAAACCCGCGCGCGACACCGAACTGACGCGGCAAGTGCTGAGCCTATCCGCGCGCCTGCCCGCGCCGTTTCATCCGGCGCGCTGGCTGATCGAAGAATGGCGCATCGCGCTGTTCGCACAGGAACTCAAGGCGCAGGGCGCGCCGAACATCGAGAAAATCAGCGCGGCGCTGGCGGAACATTCACACCGCTAAAGTTTTCGTGGCGACTGCCGATAACCGTGAAAACCGGTCCGACAATCGTCATGCGTATCGAACTTCCACCTGCGGCGGCGATCCGTGCGCCCTCCAGTGGCACACCGCCGGCGGCGCCCGTGCCAACGTTCAACGCCCAGCCAACAGCGGCCGCACCGTTGCTGTCGCAAGACCGCCTCAGTCTCTCGACATTGGCACAACCGCCCTTGCCGAACCTGGCCACGGCGGCGACCGACACCACGCGGACCGTCGCCAGCGCGCTGCTCAACACGCTGCAACAAAGTGCCGGCACTTTTCAGCCCGCCGCAGCAGCGGCGGAGCCCGCAGCCGCGTCGACTTTGACGTTAATGCCAGCCCCTGGTTTTGTC
>JBOICJ010000075.1:0-2413 GCA_050740035.1 Stenotrophobium sp.
CGCCGGCATCGCGACAGGTTCGATCGATTTGATCCAACGCCGCCCGGAAAGACTCGCGATAGCGGTCGATCAAACGTTCCCCGAGCTTAGCCCAACTTGCGCAGAATCACGGGTCCGCCGCAGACAAAACAATGGCTTAGCGAAAAAGTCGCCACTACATTTCTGTTCGAGGTTCAGGTGCTGGTGGCGAGGGTCGGCAGGCCCTGCTCGGCCAGGCGCCTGCGCTTGGGCAGCACCAGGCCGAGGCGATCGAGCAGCGCGGCCTGGGCAGCATCGGGCTGGGTGACGCAGCGCAAGCGGATCACGCCGTGGGTTGCGATGGGCAGCACCACGTCGTGCGACTGGATGCGCGCCAGTTCCTCCAGGATGGTGCGCGGTGCGTTGCCCAGACCGGCGCGGCTCTGCCACATCTCCAGGCATTTCCACAGCACGAAGGCGAGGAAGCAGACCAGGATGTGGGCCTGCACGCGATCCTCGCGCTGGTGCCAGACCGGCCGGACGTTCAGCTGGTCTTTCTGGATACGGAACGCCGCCTCGGCTAGGGTGAGCTGGATGTAAGCCTTCCAGAGTTGTCGATCACTCCAATCGGCGATGTTCGAGCGCAGCAGATAGGCACCTTCCGACAGCGCCGCCCAGTCGTCGAAGCCGGCGCTGCGGGTGAGCTGGAGGTGAAAGCCTGCGGTGCTGTCGTCGGTCTGCAACTGCACCACGAAGCGCGCGGCGGCGCGCTGGTTGCGCTGCAACAGGCGGCCGATCTGGCGGTTCACCTCAGTTGGATCGAGCGGCTTCCTGGCCCGGGCGATCCGCCCGGCAAGGCGTTCCAGCGCGGCTTCGATCCGCTGGCTGAACCTGTCGTGCATTGCCTGCTCTTTGCTGCGCCGGTCGGCGGAGCGGCAAAGGATCACGGTCTCGTCGGTATCGGCATCACGCGCGAGCTTGACCTCGACGCCGTGCTGGACGACGCGCCAACCCTCCGGCGCGGCGAGTTCGGCCGCGAACCGCTTCAGCTCGGCTTTGGGCGCGCCGACGATGTAGCGCCGGCCGGTCTCGCGCAGCCAGGCCAGGTTCGCCGCGCTGGCCATGCCGCGGTCAGCGATCCAAACCCGGCCCAGCATGCCGTGCCGCGCCTCCATGGTGGCGACGATGGTCTGCAAGGTGCGCGAGTCATGGGTGTTGCCGGCGAACACCTCGTAGCCCAGCGGGAAGCCGTCGAAGGTCACCACCAGGGCGATGCAGACCTGTTTGCAGTCGGGCCGGTGATCACGCGAGTAGCCGCGCTGCGCTTGCGGATTGCGTGTGGCCTGTCCCTCAAAATAAGTGCTGGTCACATCATAGAGCAGCACCTCGTTCTGCGCCGCAAACAGCTCGCCGCAGCGCCGCGCCAGATGCGCTTCCAGCGCGGCCTTGTGCACCAGCAGGTGATCCAGGCTGCGGTACAGCCGGTCCTTGTTCACCTGTTCCTCGCCCAGCTGCAGCAGATCGCACAGCGCGGTTCGCCGGTACCAGTCCTCGGCGATGTGCAGCTCGCTCGAGGGGTCACAGAGCCGCGCCACCACCAGCACCGCCGCCATCTTCGTCCACGCAACGCGTTCCTTGCCCGCGGGCAGAAGTTGCTCGCACAACTGTTCAAGACCCATGCCGCGCCATAGGGCGAGCGCCAGGTACACGTCGCCAAACCGCCGCGGCCGCTCGAGGCGGATCCCCTTCAGCCGCACCGGCACGGTGAGGTCGGCGGCACCGTCATCGAACAGCGGCGCCTGCTCGGGTGTGCCGATCAGCCTCGCCGCGAGCCCACGCGCCGCCAGCCGCCCGTGCTCGTCGAGCTCGCCGAGATGCGCCACCGTCTGCTGGACGACCCGGCGCCCGACCCGCACGCTGCGCACCAGCGACCAGTAGCGATGGACCTTGCCGTCCTTCTTGCGAGTCGTGTGGCGCAGGTACATGCGCCAACAGAATCGAAATCACCGACCGAAAGGAATAGGCTTGGTCGCCACTACACCGGAAAATCGGCGTCTGTTGGCCGCTAAGGGTCCGCCGAGAAACAAACGAATCGGAACGGCACGAAGAACGCAGGAATAGAATCGCAAATCTGCTAGGTGCGACGCGGCGTCAGGAGGCAAGCGTGGGCTGGTGATCGACACCGACGACATCCGGTTACGCTGGCAACAGGCGACGGAATTTCTCGACGAACGCGGTCGGCGGCTGTTAGCTGCCAACGAGGCGATGGCGCACGGCCATGGCGGGGTCACGGCGACGGCGGCGGCGACCGGCCTGGCCCGCAGCACGATCCATCGTGGCCTCCAGGAGCTCCGATCAGGCAGCAACGCCAGCGGCAGTCGGGTGCGCCGTCCTGGCGGGGGACGGAAAACCGCGGTGGCGCATCAGCCGGGCTTGCCGGCGGCGCTGGAAGCAT
>JBOICJ010000076.1:0-5057 GCA_050740035.1 Stenotrophobium sp.
GGCCAGCACCGGATTGCCTGCGGCATCAAAGAATATATGCGGCGCGAGATAACAGGTTCCGCGATCACCAGGTTTTGGCATCTGGCGGAAGAAATGTACGCCACCGGCCCAGACATTGACGCCGTCGACAACAATGCCGTTGCTCCAGGGCATCGACATGACGGAATGCAAAACGGTGGCGATATTGCCATCGTGATCGACCACGGTAAGGTGATTGGAGCCTGGATAAGGCTGGGTAGTGGGTAATGTGGAAGGAGTGCTCATCTTCATCAGATCGTAGCGGATGCGCGCGTAGTCCTTGGAGAGAATTGTCTCCAATGGCATATGCCAGGACTGCGGATCCCGCTGGCGGCCACCGTCAGCAAACACCTCAGCGCAGAACCGCGTGAGCCAGTAAAGTGTATCGGCACTGTCGGTGGGCAGTCCCCAGGACTTGAGTGGGATGCGTTCGATCAGGTTCATGACTTCGGCGATATGCGTTCCACCATTGTCCGGTGGCGGGGATGACGCAAGCTTGTACGAGCCATAGGTGCTCCACCCCGGCTCCATCCAGCGTGTCTCGTAACGCTCAAAGTCTTTGCGCGTGAGCACCCCTTGAGCCTTGTTCACTGCCTCAATAACCCGGTCGGTGAAAGCCGAACGGTAGAAGTAATCCGAACCATTGACCGCCAGTTCTTCTAGGGTTTTCGCCAACCGTGGCTGCCTGAGCATCTCGCCTGGCGAGAGCAGGGCCCCCTTCGGCATATAGAGTTCACGCCCTTCGGCAGAGAGTCCGATGGTGAGGGCCTGCTCGACCATGATGCCGTAGAGAAACGGATAGATCGGAAATCCCTCGCGGGCCAGCTTGACTGCGGGCGTGATCAGTTCGCTGCTGGATTTACTGGCGAAACGGCCTCGGGCCGCCTCATAAGCGGCCCAGAATCCGGGAATGGCAACGCCACGGCCGTTGGAGATGTCGGCGGCATTGAACCCTGGCAGGCCGGCCAGTGGAGCGTTCATCGAGCCATTCAGATAGCTGGTCTTTCCCGAGCGCGCATCGTAGTGCATCAGGCACATCACGCCGAAGATGGTGCACATATGCGGCTCGACCACGGTTTGCGCCACCGACGCGGCCAAGGCCGCATCCATGGCATTACCGCCGCTGCGCAGGATGTTAGCGCCGACTCGGCTGACTACCGGATGCGAGGACACAATGATGCCATTGCGGCCTTCGGCCTTTTGCTTGCGGCCAAAATTGGCCATCCGCACCAACTCCAGAATTTCGTTCTTATTCATTTTTGTTTCTTCGAACAGTCTTTAGTCGACCCGGATATCGGTATCGAGGGTGGCGACCTGCTGCGCCGCCGTGAATGCCGGCCCGATGATGTTCATGCCATTGGGATCGCCCAACTGCTCCAGCGGCATTGGCTCCACCGCTTCGCCTGCTTTCGACCGGCGCATCCAGTTCAGCATGGACTTGTGCTCACCGCGATACAGGATGTCCCCGGGCCGCTGCGGTGGCACAAGAGAGAATGACACCCCGTTTTCCGGATCAAAACTCATCGTCCACCACACGGTGTCCATGCCGCGGCTCAGTTCATAGACCATGTCCCAGCGCCGGTCGAGTGCGGCGCAGGCGGCCTTGCTCGCGACATCGGCGGCCAGTATTTCGTTCATGCGGGCGACGTGTTCTGGCGACATGAAGATCATCTTGCTCATGCGATCTCCTCTTTGCGGTTCTTCACATGCTGATCGAAGAAATCCGAGAGACACTGGAAGAAATAGTCATCATGAACCGAGTCGAAGCCATGGTACTGCTCAGGCAAAACAACGAATTGATGCATCTTGCCGGCCCGGATCAGGGCTTCCGACATCTTGATCGCATCGGTCCAGGTTGCGTGGTCGGAGGTTCCGCCCGCAATCATCAGATCGCCCTTCAACTGCGCGGCCATCGGATAGAGGTCGGCCTTGCGATAGCCTTCCGGGTTGTCCTGCGGCAGGCCCAGATAGCATTCGTAGAGCACGCAGGAATAAGGGTCGAAGCCGGGAGCGAAAGAAACGGCTGCCTTGTAGAGATCGGGCTGCTCGGCCAGACAGCGGAACGATGAATACGCACCCCAGCTACCGCCGGTGATGCCGACTCTCGCCAAATCCATGTAGGAATGCTTGGCGGCCAGATGCTTCAGGGCACTCGCGTGGTCTGCCGTCATCGTACCGGAGAAACTCCCGTAGCAGGCATCATGAAAGGCCTTGCTGCGCTCGGGAGTGCCGCGGGCATCGAGCACCACAACGATGTATCCATACTGTGCGATCCGCAGCCCCAGCCTGGCCATCGATGCTGCAGTGGTGAAGCCATGCTCGGCGAGCGCAACTTGCGGGCCGCCGTAGATGTACTCGATGACCGGGTACTTTTTCTTCGGGTCGAAGTCGTGCGGTTTGTAGATCACGCCCCACAGATCGGTGACGCCATCCGCGGCCTTGACCGAGAATTGTTCCGGCGCGGTGAATCCTACCTGTTGGAGCTTGGAAATATCCGCTTTCAAAACCTCGGCATTCAGCAGCGTGCCATCCGTGCGGCGAAGAGCGGTGACAGGCGCCGTGGAGGGCATCGAGTGCGTGTCGAGAAAAGTTTTGCCATCCGGCGCGATCATGCAAACATGCTTGCCGTCGCCCTCGGTGAGCACCTGCATGGCGCCGCCGCCCAGGGGCACACGGCACAGATGCACGTCGTAGGGACGGTCCGGGTTGGAGTGGGCGGTGAAGTAGACGTCGTTGCCGATGACGCGAACGACATCGCAGGCAGCCCATGCTCCCTGAGTCAGCTGTGCGACCAGCTTGCCGCTTAGGTCGTATTGGTAAATGTGTTTCCAGCCATCGCGCTCGGACATCCACAGCAGGTGTTTGCCATCGGGAGTCAGGGTCAGGCCCGTCTTGCGGCCGTAGTAGATGTCGTGATGGATGCGGACGAAGGTGTTCCCTTCTTCCGTAAACAGAGAGCGCACCGCGCCGGTCACCGGGTTGGCGGCGAACATCTCGACGCGCCGGCAGTCTCGGCTCATCAGGAAGACGAGCAGCTCGGAGCCATCGGGCAGCCAGCCGGCGAAGCACGGATACTTGTCGCGGGTATCGCCCAGCTGAATTTCAACAGTGGATCGACCCGACACATCGAGAACAAACAGGGTCAGCTTTTCCAGTACGCTGCCTGCCTTGCAAAAGTAACGGTTGATGACCTCGTCGTTACGCTTCAGGTAGTGAACCTGGGTTGCTTGCGGAACGCCGCGGTTGTCGATGCGATACACGGCGATCCTGTTCGCCTGCGGTGACCAGTTCGTGACGGGCGCCGCCAGGCCCAACGCCGTGAGCATGGGATTGGCCCAGTCGACGTTCCACTCCACTTCGGGCGCGCCGTCATGGGTAAGAAGCATGCTGCGTCCGTCCACCGTCGCGCGCAGTGCCACATTGTGATCCTGGATCGACAGCAACCAGTTACCATCCGGCGACGGGATTTCGTATGCGTCGGTGGGATCGACCAATGGCATGCTGCGCTTGAAGACGCGCGGGGTCGTGCGGGCTTCCATCGAGAGGCCCATATAGGTATCAATGAATGAGCTGGCGGGTGCAAGGAATGCGCTTCCGCCGGCAATGTCGTAACTGAAGCGATCGGCGCCCACAGAGAATGCGATCATGGTCGGCGCAATGAAGGCGAAGTGCTCGAAGGGAACACCCTTGCCGGCGGGCGTCACGCCAGTGGCGTCGAGCAGCGCCTGCCGCAACACTGCAACATCCAGCAGTGGCGCCTTCTTGCCGGTTGCGAGGTCCACGCGCCAGGCTTGGCGCTGCTCGCGCGGGCCCGAAGCAAATCCCAGCGCAGAGCCGTCAGGACTCCACATCGGCATGACGCTGGCGTCAATAATGAGCGCAGCAATATCCTTGTAAGCCGCTACGACGGCATCCCCGCTTCTCACTTCGCTCATTTCAATCTCTCTTCTTGCAATTCAGAAATCCGAGGGGTATTTTATATCAAGTAAAATACATAACCGTCAAGTAACTGAACACATGACTGGGCACAAACTTAAGCAGGTGAAGCGAGCGAGTGGCGGCAGGCCCGCCAAGATTTATCGCGAGCAGATTCTTGAGATCGCACGTCAACTCGGCGCCGGCGAATTCACCTTCAACAACATCGCCGAAAGACTCGGCGTACGTACCACAGCGCTCTACTACCATTTCGATTCACGCGAAGAACTGCTCAACGCACTCGCGCTGGAGCTGGCAAAGGAGTTCGCATCAAAACCTGGAAATCCAAAACGCTGGAAACCATGGCTGGAGGAGACTGCGCTGCGCTTCTACGATTTTCTTCTGGCGAATCCGGCCATGCTCGAGGTGGAAAACTGGCGCGGCTTCGCAATGTTTGGCATGCCCCTTGTCGAATCCGTACTGAAAACCTTGGAAGGTGCCGGCTACTCGCTCATTGACGCAGGTCGGATCTGGGAATTGGTTAGCAACAGGACCTACTTGCAGGCCCGCATCCTCAAAGATGTCAGCAAGGCAGCCCCCTTTCTTGCGGGTGGCAACGCCGTCCCTCAGACCGCCGATACGCCACCGCGAATGCGCGCCTGGACTGCGACCCTCAACAATGATCCCCGCAAGCAATTGGCGGAAACACTTCACTGGTTATTAGCCGCCCTGCCGCAACCTCGGAGATAACATGCGCGCTACCTCCCTCATTCTCAGCCTGCCGATACTGCTGTTTGCAGCACACGCCTCGGCGCAGGACCTTGACGATCTGCTCTCAACCGTATCGAACTCCCCACCGGACGCGCAGCCGGCTCAGGAAGCACAAGCAGCACCGGGACAAACGCAGCCAGCGCAGAACACTGATGAGCCTCTTCCAATCATCCCGGTTCCCCAGCAGAAAGAGGAACCAGCGCCGGAAGTGCAGGAACCTCCCCCCCACGCCCAGATCGAAGAAATAATCGTCACAGCGACGAAGCGTGAGGAATCTGTGCGCGAAATACCCAGCAGCATCAGCGTAATGAGCGGTAAGCAACTGGAAGAAATGGGGGCTCACAACCTTCAAG
>JBOICJ010000077.1:0-15206 GCA_050740035.1 Stenotrophobium sp.
GGTGGCGGTGTAGGCGTAGATCATGGCAACAGCTTGGGCATCCATCTAGATTCTCCTTACGATAAAACGGTCAGCGCAGTTGCGCCTAGTGTGATTCTTCGCTGCTGGCCATCGCCAGATAGACGACCGACAGCAGCATGAAAATAAACGCCTGAATCAGAATGATCAGGGTTTCAAATACGGTCCAGGTCCAGCCCAGTGCGATCTGCACCGGCACCATGAACCAGGCAAAACCGACCAGTGCCACCAGCATGAACACCAGCTCTCCGGCGAACATGTTGCCGAACAGTCGCAGCGCCAGACTCAACGGCTTGGCGATTTCTTCAACCAGACTCATCACCACATTGACCGGCGCCAGCCACTTGCCGAATGGGTGCACGAGATAGCCTTTCAGGTAACCGAACAGCCCCTTGCTGCGAATCGCGTAGACGATGGTCAGGCCAAACACCGACAGCGACAGCGCAAAAGTCGTCGACAGGCCAGCGGTGGGGACTGCGCGGAAGTGAACCTCATGCGGGCTCATGCCGAAGAACGTCATGCCGACCCACTGTGCACCGAGCGGCAACAGATCCACCGGCACCAGGTCCATCGCGTTCATCACGATAACCCAGAGGAAGATCGTCAGCGCCAGCGGGCCAACCAGATTATCTGCACGGGGGAATAAGGACTGCGCCTGCTCGTTGACGAAGGACACGACGCTTTCCAGCGCGTTCTGCACGCCGCCGGGCGTATCCGGATTCAGCCGCCGTCCGACCATCCAGCCGAGAAATACCAGCGCGCCGCCCAACAGCCAGCTCAGCACGATGTCGTCCAGATTCAGGCTCATCAGACCCTGACCCACCGACAAGTTGTGCAGGTGGTGCTGGATATATTCCACCGGCGAGGGCGATATCAGCAAACGCTCAGCACTCACGTCTTCTACCTTCCCCTTGAGTTGTCATAAAGTCCAGCCACTAAACCTGCACGCCAGGCGATCTCGGCCTGGCAAGCACATATCCGATCTGTGCGACCGCAAACCCCACGATCAACGCGGGCGGATCCAGTCGCAGCACCCCAATTCCCAAGCCAAACGCCGCCAGCGTGAACAGGAACCGCTCCAGCACGCCCGCCAGCAGGGTGAAACTGCTCCAGCGCGCATCCCGATCCACCATTGCTGCGGCGCGCACCGTGCGCCGGGCCAGCAACAAAGCATTGATCAGTGCGATGGCACCGCCATACAGAGTCGCGCCTAAAGCATCGCGGTAAAAATACATGCCCAGAGCTGCAACCACCGTCAATCCGGACTGGATCATCAGAAGCTTGTATACATCGCGGCGCATCAGCATTCAGCCCCCAAACCTAACGCCGTTTACTCAGCCTGCGGCACTAGCTCCATGCCGGCAAACGGGCGCGATTATATCGGTGCGCATGGCGTAGAGCAACCTTATTTTGTCATGCGGCATTGACCAAAATAACTTGCCTGCCGATCGTCGCCCCACATCTCCGGCGAGAGCGGATTTAATGCTTCATCGTGCGCGCCGACGCACGCGCCACCGCCCCGCGCGGCAACAGTCGCGGCAGCAGGCTCGCGACTTTCATGATCGCGCCGGGCACCACGAAACTCTTGCCCTGCGCCAGCGCCTTGAGGCTGGCGGCCACCACTTGCGGCGCCGTCAATATGGTGCCCGGAGGAATCAGATCGCGCATGCCGGCATCGCCGGTGGCTTCGAAGAACGCAGTGTCCACCGGACCCGGGCACACCGCCAGCACGGCGATGCCCTTGCGTCGGTATTCAGCCCACAGCCATTCGCTGAGTGCCAGCACGAAAGCCTTGGTGGCACCGTAGAGCGTCATGTACGGCGTCGGCTGGAAGCCGGCGAGCGAGGCGACATTGATGATCGCGCCACTGCCGCGCGCCACCATCGCCGGCAGGAAAGTGTGTGCCAGATCCATCACCGCACCAGCGTTGAGCGCCAGCATCTGCTGTTGGCGCTCAACGTCGTTTTGGTGGAAATGCTCGCCGGGAAGGCCAAATCCTGCGTTGTTGACCAGCAGGTCCACCTCCATCTCCAGCGCCTGCACTTTTTTCAATAGCGCCGCGCCCGGCCTCGGCTTGCCCAAGTCGGCGGCGATGACTTCGACACGGCGGTCGTATGTCATCGCCAGGCGCACTGCAATTTCTTCCAGGCGCTCCTGCGAGCGCGCGACCAGAATCAGGTCCATGCCCTGCCGCGCCAACGCTTCGGCAAACGCTTCGCCGATACCGGAGGATGCGCCGGTGATCAGCGCCGTGCGATAACGCTTGATGTCCTGTTTCATTTCTGCGCCTCTTTATTCGCCCAGCAGCTTGAGCAGACGATTCAACTCGGTCTGGTTCTTGAACGCGACCACCAGCTTGCCACGGCCCTTGTCGTTCTGCTGCAACTTCACCGGCAGGCCGATGCGCTGGGTCAGCAGCGCGGTCAGCTTGTGCGGCACCGGCTGCGGCGCATGAGCCGGCTGCACCGGACGCGACTGCACCAGCGCTTCGGTCTGCCGCACCGACAACTGGCCGTCCACGACCCGCTGGGCCAACGCCGATTGACGCTCGCCTTCGACCGCCAGCAGCACCTTGGCGTGCCCCGGCGTGAGCTTGTTGGCACGTAACAGGGCTTGCACGTCGGCGTTGAGTTCCATCAGCCGCAGCAGGTTGCTCACCGCCGCGCGCGAGCGGCCCACCGCTTCGGCGCACTTGTCGTGGGTCAGCCCGCATTCCTTGATCAGCTTGTGCAGCGCTTCGGCTTCTTCCAGCGCGTTGAGGTCGGCGCGCTGGATGTTCTCGACCAGCGCCACCGCCATCGCGCTGCGCTCGTCCATCGCGCGGACAACGACCGGCACCTCCTTGAGCCCGGCGATGCGCGCGGCGCGCCAGCGGCGTTCACCGGCAACGATTTCATACTTGCCGGCGCCGGCGGCACGCACCAGCAGCGGCTGCACCACGCCTTGCGCGCGAATCGAATCCGCCAGCGCCGCCAGCTCGACCTCATCGAAATCGCGGCGCGGCTGATGCCGGCCGGCGACCAGTTGATCCAGCGCCAGCTCGCGCAGCTCGTCGCCGGCTTCCGCGGACGCCGCGGCGGCATTGGCACTGCCCAGCAGTGCATCCAGCCCACGGCCCAGCCCTCTTTTCTTTACGCTCACGCCTCGCCCCCTGTACCGCTGTTGTCGTTGCGGTGCGCATATTCATGCAACACCGCGGCAAATGTCCGTGCAAACGTGTGCACGTCTCCCGGCCAGCGCGCCGACACATAATTACCGTCGCGCACCACCCAGGCCGGGCGCGCATCGTTCAAAGTGTCGCGCATCATGCCGCCGGCCTTGAGGAAATGCTGTGGCGCATCGGCCGGCACGTCGAGAAAATCCTCCGGCCGCTTTAGCGCCCGGGTCACTTCCTGCTGCACGCCGCGATAACCGGCCGCTTCGCCGGCCTGCTCGCTGTAGGTGCGGTAATAGCCCGGATCCCAGAAGCGCGCGAACCAGCGGGTGAGGTTCCAGCCGGCGCTTTCCAGTTTCCAGGTCAGCGCCGTGGTCTTGCGGCCATGCAACACCGAGCGGCCGGTTGCGGGCGAGAGACTGCGCGCCGCCAGTACCACGCCATGACACACCGCCGCGACCGGCTTGCCGGCGTCGAAAAACCCGGCGACAACCGACTGCAACACCGCGCTCTCGAGATACTCGCGCATGCCCTTGGCGTGGCCGCCCGGCAGCAGTAGCGCATCGAATTCTTGGCAGCGAACCTGCGCGTAACCCAAGGGTTGTTGGAACGACGGCTCCGCACACATCGCTGCATACGCCTCGCGCGCGGGCTTCTGCGCACGCAGCGCCAGCCCGATCAGCCGCAACCTGCGCAGACCGGGAATAAACCCCCAGACATCCAGCCCGACACCGGAGAGCATGACCGGATCGGCCGCAGCGGGGCGCGCATCCGGCGTTGCGAAAACCAGTGTGTGCCCGGCGTCGCGCAGGATGCGCCAACTCACCGCGGCCTCGGTCGGATCGAAGTCGCGATGCGGCAGCGGCAGCAGGATTTTCATGCCGCAGACAGGCGCAGCTGGCCGCCGTCGTGACGGCGCAACACCTCGCCGGCCAGCGCCAGATAGGCCTTGGCGCCGGTGGATTGCGCGTCGTACAGCATCACCGGCATGCCGTGGCTCGGCGCTTCGGCCAGCCGCACGTTGCGCGGCACGATGGTGCGGTAAACCTTGTCGCCGAAATGCTCGAGCAGCTGTGCCGAAACCTCGTTGGCAAGATTGTTGCGCGGATCGAACATGGTGCGCAGCAGGCCTTCGATCTCCAACCTGGGATTGATCACGCGGCGGATTTTTTCGATGGTATCCATCAGCGCCGTCAGACCTTCGAGCGCGTAGTACTCGCACTGCATCGGGATCAGCACGCCATCGGCGGCGACCAGCGCATTGACCGTGAGCTTGGACAGGGCCGGCGGACAGTCGAGCACGATGTAGTCGAATTCATCCGCCACCATGCCCAGCGCCGACTTCAGCGCGAAATCGCCGGCGGCGACATCGCGCAGCTTGATCTCGGCCTCGGTCATGTCGCTGTTGGCGGGCAACAGGGAAATGCCGATCTCGGGCAGATGCTGGATGGTTTCGCCCGGAGTCGCCTGCTCCAGCAGCACATCGCGGCAGGTGAAGCGCAGCGCACTCTTGTCGACACCGACGCCCATGGTGGCGTTGCCTTGCGCATCGAGATCAACCAGCAGCACGCGACGCTTGGTCGCGCCGAGTGAACTGGCGAGATTAATCGCGGTGGTGGTTTTACCCACCCCACCTTTCTGGTTGGCGACGGCGATGATGTGCGTCATGTTTTTAACATCGCGATGACCGCGTGCCGGTCTTCGTTCAGACCCTGCACGCGCAGGCGATGCGTCTCCCTGATGATGATGTTCGCCGGAATATCGGCCATTTCTGCGGCGTCTAGTTTGCCCTTCATCGCCAGCCATTGGCCACCGGGCGCCAGCAGATGTGCGGTTTTATCGAAGAAATCGGCCAGCGAGGCGAAGGCGCGGCTGACGATGCAGTCGAACAATGCCGCTGGCCGCCAGGCTTCGGCTCGCGCTTCGACCACTTCGACGTTACCCAGCCCCAACGTGCGCACGGCGTGACGCATGAAACGCGTCTTCTTGCCATTGCTGTCCAGCGTCACCACCTGCAACGCAGGATCGGCCAGCGCCAGCACGATGCCGGGCAGTCCGGCACCGCTGCCGACATCGAGCAGGCGAACGGACGACGCGCGACGCGAGATGAGCGGCAACAGCGCCAGCGAATCGAGTAGGTGCCGCGTGGCCATCTGTTCCGGCTCGCGGATCGCGGTGAGATTGTAGGCGACGTTCCATTTGTGCAATTCCGCCTGGTAATCGAGCAGGCGCTGCACAGCCTCCGGCAGCAGGCCGAGGCCGAGTTCGTGGATGCCGGCGTCGAGCAATCGTCGGGACAGATCAGCCATTTGCAGTGCGCCGCTCTGGCTTCGGATGATGGACGGAGTGGATGTCGTGTGCGCTCATGATGTGATGATTCTCCAGCTTGGGCGGGCCACGGCAGCAACAGCGGGCGGATAGTATAAGGAATCGGCTTCGTCAGCGGCCCAGAGTGCAGCGACACGCCACCCGCTCTCCCGGTTCGGGTTCAAAATGATGTTATATATTATATAATATATTTTAATATAGTATATATATTATAACATTGTTTTCGGCCTTTGCACCAAGAGCGGGTGGCCGTTTTCCGAGCGACTTCCCCTACAATCGCTGTTCCACCCGGCCACGCCTCAAGACATGGACCCGAAAGTCATCGCCGCCGCACGCACCGCGTTCCCCGCCACCGCCAACAGCATCACGCTGGGCGCCGTCGTGCATGGTGGCGCGTGCGATCCCGAGCCGCTGGTCAGCCTGCCACTGGCGATGATCAACCGCCACGGCCTGATCGCTGGCGCCACCGGCACCGGCAAGACCAAGACGCTGCAACTGATCGCCGAGCAACTCTCCAACGCCGGCGTACCGGTGTTTCTCGCCGACGTCAAGGGCGACGTTTCCGGCATTGCCGCCGCCGGCGACAGCAACGAGCGCATCGCCCAGCGCGCCAAGGACACCGGCTATGCCTGGCGCGGCATGGCTTCGCCGGTGGAATTTCTGTCGCTGTCCGGCAAGCGTGGCGCGCAGTTGCGCGCAACGGTGTCGTCGTTCGGCCCGCTGCTGCTGGCGAAAATTCTCGGCCTCAACGACACCCAGACCAGCGTGCTGACGCTGGTGTTCAAGTATTGCGACGACAAGGGCCTGCTGTTGTTGGATTTCGCCGACCTGCGCGCGGTGCTGCAATATCTCTCCGACAACGCCGCCGAACTCAAGGACTACGGCGCGATCTCCAAGCAGAGTGTGTCGGTGTTGCTGCGGCAGATGGTGACGCTGGAGATGGCCGGCGCCGCGCAGTTTTTCGGCGAGCCGGAATTCGATCTCAATGACCTAATCCAGTTCGAGCGCGATGGCCGCGGCCTGGTCAGCGTGCTGGAGCTGTCCGACGTGCAGGACAAACCTGTTTTATTTTCCACCTTCATGTTGTGGATGCTGGCGACGCTCTACAACCATCTGCCGGAAGTCGGCGACGCCGACAAGCCCAAGCTGGTGTTCTTCTTCGACGAGGCGCACCTGCTGTTCAAGGACGCCAGCAAAGCGCTACTCGACGAAGTGGAAAAAGTCGTGCGCCTGATCCGCTCCAAGGGCGTCGGCATTTTCTTCGTCACGCAAAATCCGCGCGACGTGCCACAAACCGTGCTCGGCCAACTCGGCCACAAGGTGCAGCACGCGCTGCGCGCGTTCACGCCGGACGACGAGGCGGCGATGAAATCCGCCGCGCGCACCTTCCCCAAAACCGATTTCTATGACGTACAGGAAACGCTGACGTCGCTCGGCATCGGCGAAGCGCTGGTGACGGTGCTATCGCCCAAGGGCGTGCCGACGCCGCCGTTCGCCACCCGCCTGATCCCGCCGGCGACGCGGATGGCGCCGCTGAGCGACGCCGAGCTGGCGCAGCGCTGCAACACGCCGCAGGTGCACAAGTACGCGCAGGCCATCGACCGCGAAAGCGCCCGCGAAATGCTCGCCGCGCGCGCCGTCGGCACACTGGCCGCCACACCCGCTGCCACTGCGACAAAACCCGCCGCCGGCAACAGCGGCGAAACTAGCGCCTGGGACAGCTTCGTCAACTCGCGCGTGGTCAAACAGGTCAGCTACCAGGTCACGCGCCAGGTCACCAGCTCGATCACGCGCGGGCTGATGAATGCGTTGATCAAGAGCATCAAGTAGCCACAAAACCCACGGCCTGAATGCCGGATCGAAGTGCTGTAAAGATTATTCGGCCGGCCCCTTCCGACTGACCCTGACGCTCTGATGCCAGAGCAGTTGCAGCAGCGTCCAAGGACCATAAATCGAAACCAAGCCATACAGCCTCCGCACGACTTTCCGGGTTTCGTAGTCAAACCTGCGCCACAGGCGTGAACGCTGGCCTTTGCGCGTACCGATCACGGAGACGCCCTCGGCACTGACGATGGGCGGATAGACCGAGCGTATCGTCAGGCCAAATTCCCAGGGATGCTGCAGATCGCAATCGATTGGGCGCGGCACCTGCCTGACGTGAAATGCACGGAGGAAACGCGCGGCGCCGTCGCGCGTCCAGACCGTCGCCGCAGTCGCCGTTGGCACGGCGAAAACATATTCGACTAAGTCCACGCCTGGCACGACCGGGCCGAACACGACGCGATGCCGGCGCGAACCATTCAGCTTGAGCACATCCCAACGTGCGGCCGGGCCAGGTTCGCCCCGCTCACGCAGACGGATGGCTGCCTGAATGACTTCGTCCAGCCGATCCGGCAACAGCGCATCGTCTTCGAGAATCAACACGAACTGAGCGTTTCCTTCCATGAAACGCCGGAGCGCGGCGACGTGGCTCAGGTAGCAGCCGACCTCGCCCGGCACCAGTATCTTCTTGTAGCAGCGCCGATTGCGGGATGTCAGTTGGAGATATTCGTCCTGCGACAGCTTGCGGCCATCCACCGCAGCGATGCGCTCGTAAGTGAGCTGCAATTCCGCCAAGCGGGCATCAACCCGCTGCAGCCGGTCATGCGAACGGTCGAGATTGATGAGATAGCGGGCATAAACGGTCCCGGCCCCGGCGATTGCCGCTGCCGCGGATTCACACGCCGCACCCTGTTCCGGCCCGGGCGCAAGACCCGTCATACCAAAAACCCGGGATCGCACAACGCAGCGTTCGTTGATTTATGATTCTTTTCATGACAAGAGAATTTTCTGGGACGCCCGATACAGCGCAGCGACCGGCCGCTGCTGTCGTAGCGCTCGGCGAACAGCGTTTCGGGTGTCAGCCCCAAAGCATCCGCCACCAGCTTTTCCATATGCGGATAAGGCGTGGTGAAGACGTGATAGAGACATTGCCGGGTCACCCCATTGGCGGAAGCCAGCCCGGCGAGTGTCTGGTCCCGCAGTTGCAGTTGAAAGATCACCCAGCTGCGGCGTTTTTTCGAATCTCTGAGCAGAGCGCGAGTCGGTTCGTCGAGTTCCATATTGGAATCAACAATAGGTTGCTAAATAACAACCTGTCAAGTGTTATCAACAACCTTTCGTGCGCCGCACACACGGATGTTGCATCAAGCTCGCTGTCATCGAATAAAAGCGCTTATGTGGCCCTCGGCAGTCCCCGCAAACCGAGGGCGCACCGTGTCGGATAAAGGTGGTGAATTACACACTAGATTGCGCTCCGCGCGCGAAAGCAGCGGCCTCAAGCAGGCCGAACTGGCCCAACTCGCCGGCTTCGCGGTGAACACCCTCAAGCAGTACGAGAGCGGCCGGATCAAACCCGGAGCGGACGCGCTGGCCGGCTATGCACGCGCCGGCATCGATGTCATGTATCTGCTCACTGGCGAAGGCACGCCCGTGATGGGCCAGCGCGCTCAACACACGTCATCGGCGTCGCCCACCGGTGTGATTGCCCTCGAAAAGGGCAACGAACGCTGGGAAGTCTCGCTGGCCAAAGCCACGGAAACCCTGCGTGCCTTGACCCTCGCCATCGACCAAGGCACAAAAGAACTCAACCTGGCATTGCCGGAAGCCAAGAAAGCGGAACTGACGAAAGCGCTTTTCGAGGAATTCATGGAAACCGGCGCGATGCCGCGTTCCACAACCATCGCGCGATTCGTCAGAATGGCGGGGTAGGGCGGTTCCGAAAACCAAAAATTAGGACAGGAGGAGGGGGATCATGCGTGGAATACTGCTGGGCGCGTGCGCGTTCATGTTGCTGCCGGCCGCTGCAATGGCACAGGAAAGCGGCGGACCCGTCTTCGGACCGACATTGGACCTTGGTTATGACTTTGGAGGCGCCAAGCTTGCAACAGTCATCTTCACCAACGGCGACCACGAAAACATCCGGGCCGGACAAGGCATCGACTTTGCAGTCGGCGGGCACATCATGCCGTCGCGCGATTCGCGCTTCGACCTGCGCGCCAATGTCGGCTACAAGTACCAAGGCGTTTCCGCGGACAACGCCGACATCTATCTCGACCGCATGACCTGGGAGGTGATGCCCAACTATCGCTTCACCGATCACTTATCTTTCGGTGCTGGGGCTATCGGCAATTTCAACATCAAATTTCATGAAGACCAGTTCGGTCCGACAGTCAAACTCAAGCCGGCCACCGGCGCCGGTTTCCGCCTGGCATGGATGAACAGTTCATCGCAATTTTACGGCATCGGGCTGGCCCTGACCTACAACCTGCTGCGCTACCACTACACCGACACCAATGGCGCGGAGCAGGGGCTGAATGCAAACAGCATCGGCATACGGGCGATCTTCAACTTCAATGTCTGCTGTAACCGTGCGCCTGCCAGACGCTCACCCGAGCCGATGCCGGTTGCACAACAGGTTTACACGCCAGTCGCGCCCGCAACTCAGGTAAATCCCGTTACGCCGATCACGCCATTACCGGCGCCCATAGTTACGCCCGCTCCTATCGAAGGCACGGCAGCGTATGCAAAGGCCGGCGCCCAACTGCGCAATCAACCAACCCTGCACGCACAAAGCGCGCAACCCCTCCCGGAGGGAACGGCAATCCGGCTGATTTCCCCGATGCAGAACGTGGGCGGCGCCTGGTGGTATGTCAAAACCGCGGATGGCAAAGACGGCTGGCTGTTGCAGAACGAGATTAAACCTGTAACGCCTTAGCGCCTATCGCCAATTATTACCTTTATTCCTCCCTCTCCCACCTGGGAGAGGGACTGCAATTTGTGTTTTGATCGGTAAGGCGTCCCGTACTTCCCTGTCAGGCAACGTGGGCGCGGACACTGGCCAGGTCAACGACCTCAGCCTGCCCGGCGCTGTAATCGCCGGTCAGGTAGTCGTGGCTGAAGTGATCGACCTGGATCACGTCGGAACGCACTTTCTCGTAAGCCGAAACATCGGCGGCTTCCGCGGCGGTAAGCGCATTCTTCGCCAGCGCATCTTTCAGGCGCGTGTCGGTATCGTCACCGACGATGTGCCCCTTCATCCACAACTTGAAATACTTGAGATAGGCCGGCTCGGCCTTGAGCGCGACGTTCCAGGCGATCTCCATGCGGCCGATCGGGCAATGTTCGCCACCGTTCTTGAACACCAGCCAGGTCAGGCGCTCGCGCGCCGCCGACGGCTCCAGCATCTGCTCGGCGACCTGCGCATTGAGTTTATCGCGGACCGGCTGATACGGATTGCCCAGCGGGAACGTCACGAACTTCATCAGGCCCGCGACCGGACGCACCGGGAAATTCTCGAAGAAACCATCGAACGCCCTGCCGGCTTCGTACAGGCAGTTGTCCAGGCTCCAGCGCGCCAGCGCCAGCTCGTCTGCCTGCTGCCCGCCTTCGAGGTAGTACTTGATGATCGCCGAGGCGATGTAGAGCTGCGACAACACGTCGCCGAGCCGCGCCGAGATGCGCTCCATGAACTTGAGCTTGCCACCGAGTACACCCATGGTGGCGTCGGAGCAGAACGCCAGCGAGGCCGACAGCCGCTCGATCTGCTTGAAGTAATGCGCCATTGGCCCGCCGACCGGCGGCGTGGCGGCGAACGCCGAAGCGGTGAGCCCGTGCGTCAGTGCGCGCACCGCGCGGTTGATCGAGAAGCCGACATGTCCGACCAGCAGCTTGTCGAACGCGGCGAGATTGTCTTCGCGCGCCGCTTCCATTTCCGGGAACACGTATTCATGGCAGCGGATCGCGCCCTGGCCGAAGATCATCAAGTTGCGCGTGAGGATGTTGGCGCCTTCTACCGTGATCGCCACCGGCGTCGCCTTGTAGGCGGTCGCCAGCACGTTGCGCGGGCCTTCCTGGATGCCGCGACCGCCGGTGATGTCCATGCTGTCGAGCATGATTTTGCGCATGGTTTCGGTCATGTGGTACTTGGCGATGGCGGTCACCACCGACGGCGCGCAATGATCGACCGCCGAGGCGGTAAGGACGCGCGTCGCTTCGAGCATGTAGGCATGACCGGCGATGCGGCCACTGGCTTCCTGCACGCCCTCGAACTTGCCGATCGCGACCTTGAACTGGCGACGCATGCGCGCGTAGATGCCAGTCGTGCGATAGCTCGACTGGCCGGCGGCGGTGGCCAGCGCCGGCAGCGAGATGCCACGGCCCGCCGACAGGCATTCGACCAGCATGCGCCAGCCCTTGCCCGCCATCTTCGGTCCGCCGATGATCCACTCGACCGGGATGAACACATCCTTGCCAAAGATTGGACCGTTCATGAACGCCGCGCCCGGATAATGCCGGCGTCCGATCTCGACGCCGGGATGGTTTGCCGGCAGCAGCACGCAGGTGATGCCGTAGTCGATCTTGCTCTTGTCGCCGAGCAGACCGTCGGGGTCGCGCAGCTTGAACGCGAGGCCGACGACGGTGGCGACCGGCGCCAGGGTGATGTAGCGCTTCTCGAAATTTAGGCGGATACCGAGCGCCTTTTTGCCTTCGTGTTCGCCGTAGCAGACGACGCCCAGATCCGGCATCGCGGTGGCGTCGGAGCCAACCTCCGGCCCGGTCAAGCCGAAGCATGGAATCTCGCTGCCGTCGATCAAGCCCGGCAACCATTGCTTCTTCTGCGCATCGGTGCCGTAGTGCATCAGCAACTCACCCGGCCCCAGCGAGTTGGGCACCATCACCGTCACCGCCATGGCGATGGACTTGGTCGCGAGCTTGGTCACCACCGACGATTGCGCCAGCGCCGAAAAGCCGAGGCCGCCGTATTCCTTCTTGATCAGCATCGAGAAGAATTTTTTCTGCTTGATGTAGGCCCAGACCTGCGGCGGCAGATCCTTGTGCTCGAATTCGATTTTCCAGTCGTCGCAGAGTTTGCAGATTTCCTCGCACTCGTTGTCGAGGAACGACTGCTCCTCGGCGGTCAGCGGCGTGTACTTGAAGTCCAGCAGCTTCTTCCAGTCGGGGCGGCCGCGGAACATCTCGGCCTCCCACCAGACGTCGCCGGCTTCCAGCGCCTCACGTTCGGTCGACGACATTTCCGGCAGCACTTTCTTGAACACCGCGAACACCGGCCCGGTCAGCAGCAGGCGGCGCAACGGCCGCAGATTCAGCAGCAGCGCCAGCACCACGAAGATGCCGCCGCTGACCGCGAACGCGGTCGCGCCGATGAAACCGGCGGCCTTGAGCGCCACCAGCCCCAGGCCGATCACGGCCGTCCACAGCAGCAACGGCGCGCCGATGAACGCGAGCAGCCAGAACACGACCAGTGCGATCGCAACGATAATCAGGATGAACATGACAAATCTCCTGTGTGGTTACTGGGAACCGTTGCCGTGCATGGGCACGACGTGTGGATGCTGATCTGTCCCGGCGGCCACGGCCGTGCGCGGAATCAGCGTCGAAATCATCAGCCGCAGATATTGGTTGAACTCGGGACCGGCGGGCATGGCGTCCGGCGTGTCGCGGCGGATCTGCAAATTGCCCATGAAGGTGGCGTAGGCGAAGCGCGCCCAATGCCGCGCCTGCGATGGCTCGAAGCCGAGTTCACGGTAACACTCTTGCAGATATTGCATGCGCCGCTCGGATACCCGGCGCACGAACGCGCTGACCACCGGGCTGTCCTCGCCGGCGGCGATCGCCAGATACAGACGACCCGAGCGGTAGCTGGCATTGGCCTGCTTGAACAGCTTGACGATGCGCGCATAGGGGTCGGGCTCCGGCTCGACCCGCTCCAGGATATCGACCGTCTCCTGCCGCTCCCACAACTCCAGCGCGGCGCGAATCAGGGCTTCGCGATTCGCAAAATGCCAGTAGAAACTGCCCTTGGTCACACCCAGCCGCCGCGCCAGCGGCTCGACCGCCACCGCGTCGAGACCACCGCCGGCAATCGCATCCAGCGCGGCCCTGGCCCAGTCTTCGACACTGAGATTTTGCCGGCTTGCGGGGGTCGCCATTAGGTGGGACATGCAGGCTCCTCATCGGCCATACGCTTGCGTATTGCGACCAGTCTATCAATACGCCAGCGTATGGTGCAAGCAGGCACTGACCTATCCGTCGGAAAAAACTGACGCTGCGCGCAGGAAAAACTTGTTGAATGAACGATTCAGACGCTCAAACTCGCCGACCGCGGAAGCCGGCTGTATTATCCGGGCACGTGACTGGCTTGCGCGCTCTTCACGATTGAACAACAGACCAGACGGGGTAAATCAATGAAGCACTTACACAAGCTCATCGCGACCGCACTGCTCGCTGGCATGGTGCCGGCCAGCTATGCCAGCACCGATACCACGCCCTATCTGGGGCTGATGGGCAGCTACCAGTTTCCGGATCAGGTCCGCAATCTCGATAACGGTTTTGGCGCCACGGCGTTATTCGGCTTCCCGGTCAATGACTACTTCATCCCGGAAATCAGCCTGTTCGGCATTCAGGCCAACCGCAATCCCAGCCCCGGGCGCGAGCAGGAATTGGGTGCCGGTCTTGATTTCAACATCCAGCCGTTTGGCCGCGACCACCTGGTTGTGCCGTTCCTGCTGGTTGGCGGCGGCGCGCAGCGCGACGAGCCTGCGGGCGGCGTTCATGGCGCGGGCTATGCCAATGCCGGCGGCGGATTCCTGATCAACCTCAACCACGCCCATACGGCCGCATTTCGCATCGAGGCGCGCCGCATCGGCGTCTTCGACAAGCAGATCGTGGCAGGCCGCAGTCATGTGCTCGACACGCGCATCAGCGCGGGTGTGCAGATCGCCTTCAACGGACACGGCGACGATCTGCCGCCATCACCGCCGCCACCGCCAGCCCTGCCGAAAGACAGCGACGGCGATGGCGTCATCGACAGTCTCGACCGCTGCCCGGGAACGCCGCATGGCGTGAAGGTCGATGCCGTCGGTTGCCCGCTGCCGCCGCCGCCACCGCCGGCCCAGCCGAAGGACAGCGATGGCGACGGCGTGATCGACAGTCTCGACCGCTGCCCGGACACTCCGAAGGGCATGCGCGTCGATGCGCACGGCTGCGCCATCAAGGCGGCCACCGTGGTGCTGCACGACATCAACTTCGAGTTGAACAAGGCCAACTTGACCGCCGGCGCCCGGCACTCGCTGGACACGGTGGTGGCCGGACTCAAGGGTCAGCCGACCATGAAACTGTCGGTTGCGGGCTACACCGACTCCACCGGCACGGCGGCGTACAACCTGAAACTGTCGAAGGCGCGCGCCGCCTCGGCGCGGGCCTATCTGATCGAGCGCGGCATCGCCGCGTCGCGCCTGAAAGCGGAAGGTTTTGGCGAAACCCATCCGATCACGTCCAACAAGACGCGTGCCGGCCGCGCGATGAACCGTCGCGTCGAGTTCAAGGTGATCTCGGAATAAGCCACGCCCTTGCGGCTCCCGGCCCCGGCAGTTCGCTGCCGGGGCTTTTTTGTGGCGGCCGCTATTTCAGCAATGCGTCGCGCAGCGGCGTCAGCTTTTCCAGCGCGTGCTGATAGCCGCGCTCGACGACGTCATCGATCCGCTTCCAGTCGAACAGGCCGATGCCGGTGACCGGCATGCGCACATACAGATCCGCCAGCGCCGCATGCTCCGCGGTGGCGCTGTCGCTGGTCAGCGTCGCGGTACGGAACATGATGCTGAAAAACCCCGGTCGCTTGCCGCCGGGCGCGCGCCAGCTCAGCAGG
>JBOICJ010000078.1:0-2386 GCA_050740035.1 Stenotrophobium sp.
ATGCAGCGCCCTGAGGTGCAGGCGACCAACCTGCCGCTCAAGCACAAAAGAAAAGCCCTGAACCTTGCGGTCCAGGGCTTGATCCTGCACAACCTGCTTTTTAGGCAAGCTTGGAGGCGTCGAAGAACTCGGCCATGCGCTGGGCCAGCATGAGGTCGCCATCGACCTGTAGCTTACCGGTCATGAATGCGGTCATGCCGTTGAGCTCGCCCTTCATCAGGGCGACGAAATCTTCGTCTTCCATGGTGATGGTGACGTCGCTGTTGGCGGCGCTGCCTTCGCTGATCGAGCAGGTGCCGTCCTTGATGGTGGCGTAGGCCGGCGTGGAGGTGTTGAACTGCAGCGTGCAGTTGGTGCCCGAGGCGGCATCCGCGTTGAATGCGGCGGGCAGTTTTTTCAGCAGATCGAGAGCGACTGACATCGGGTACTCCGTGCTTGGATAAGAAATGTGAGGCCGAATACTAACGAGGTCCGTGGCGTCAGGCAACGCGAACCGGAAAATCAGTAATCAACCTTACTGGCGGGGTTGGACAGGCCTGCCGCGCTGGTTTTGAAGGTATCCAGCAGCCGTTGTGCGGCGCCGGTGGACAGCAGGATGACATTGACGCTGTTCCGATAAATCCGTCCGGTGGCGCGGAGGTTGGCAATGGCTGCCGCATCTTGCTGATGATGCAGGACAATATAGTCCTGGGTCTCGGTCAGCGTCGCGCCGAGCTGCTTGAAGCTGTGAAATGCGCTGCCCTTGATCTGGCCGGCTTCACGGTCGATTTCAAGCAGGCTGCGCCATTGCTGGTAATCGATCATTCTGTCGCCCCCAGCAGAAAGTGGGCGCGTGCGACCGCGATCGACTGTTCGGGCGATTTCTGCCAGCAGCGGATCATGACTTGTGCGACGCGCAGGCCGGCGCGCGAGACGACGCAGTCGGCATAACTGTCTTCTGCGCGGCCGGGTTTCAGGTAATCGATCGAGAAGTCGATGCTTTTGGGGATGCGTGTTTCGTCCAGTTGCAGCAGCAGGTGCAGGATGGCGGCGTTTTCCATGAACGCCGCGGTGACGCCGCCGTGCAGGGCAGGCAAAACGATATTGCCGATCAGCGATTCCGCGTAAGGCAAATGCGAGCGAGGCTCGCCTTGGTGAATCCGCATGCCGACATTGAGATAGCGTGCGTAGGGCACCAGTGCGATCAGCGGCGCGAAATCGCCGCGCTCGTGCGCGCTTTGGCGGGCAGCAACGTAAGCGTCCCTCACAGGCTTCTCTGCTTTTTGCGGGAGGACAGCATGAATACCGATTGCGAAGTTGCCACGGCTGTGCCGGCATCGTCCTGCCAGACGCTGGCGCGGACAAAGGCGATGTGCGCCGTGAGGCGATAGCACTCGGCGCGGCAGTTTAATTCAAGGTCGCGCAAGGCGGGCCGCAGATAATCCATGCGCAGATCCAGTGTCGCGACCGGCTCGTAACTGTCCAGCTTCGCCAGTACGGCCAGGCCGCTGGCACTGTCCACCAGCGTGGTGATGACGCCGGTATGAATCAGGCCGCGCACCGGGTCGCCCAGCCAGTCGTCGCGATAAGGCAAGGCCGCAGACACATGTGTGGTGCAGACTTCGACGATGTGGATGCCCAGCGCGCGGACATGCGGCACGGCGGTGCTGAAGCGGGCGCCGAGCGCCTGATGATAGGAATTTTCTGGCATGAAGACGGATGGTGTCGGCGTAACGGGGCTGTGCGTCGTTATACACTGCGGCTGCGGCACGGGCAGCCGGTGTGCGGGATCGCTGCCGCAAAATCACTGTAATTCAATTATCGTATGAAATACCGCATGAACGACATGGCAAGCAACTCCGCTCCCGCGCTTCAACCCGGAGAACTGTATGCGGCGTCTGAACTGGAGCTGCGCGTGCGCCGCGCATTGGCCGCGACGACCGATAAGCCGCCGCGGCCGGTATCGCGGCTGGAGTTGCCGCCGGCGCTGAGCAAGTTGCTGCTGCTGCCGCTGGTCAGTTCGCTGCGTCCTGCGGCGGTACTGGTGGCAGTGATGCGCCGTGGGGGCGGTCCTACGGTATTGCTGACGCGGCGCGCCGAGCATCTGCGCAGCCACAAGGGCCAGATCAGTTTTCCGGGCGGCGGCCGAGACGACGCGGACGTGTCCGTCGCTGCCAATGCCTTGCGCGAGGCGCGGGAAGAAGTAGGACTGTCGCCGGAGCGGGTCGAGGTGGTGGGCTATCTGGATGACTATCCGACCATCACCCGTTACCGCGTGACGCCGGTGGTGGGTGTGGTCGAGGGCGCCCCTGAGTTGCAGGCCGATGCCGCCGAAGTCGCGGAAATTTTTGAAGTGCCGTTGAGCTTTGTACTCGAACCTGCCAATTTCGAGCGCAAGATACTGACT
>JBOICJ010000079.1:0-4157 GCA_050740035.1 Stenotrophobium sp.
GGTGGTGGACGGCAAGAACCTGGTCGGCATCGTCACCAGCCGCGACCTGCGTTTTGAAACGCGCTTTGGCGAGCCGGTCTCACGGGTGATGACGCCGAAGGAGCGGCTGGTCACGGTGCGTGAAGGCGCGAGCAAGGAAGAAGTCATCGCCAAGCTGCACCAGCATCGCATCGAAAAAGTGCTGGTGGTCAACGCCAAGTTCCAGTTGCGCGGCATGATCACGGTGAAGGACATCCAGAAGTCCACCGATCACCCGCTGGCCTGCAAGGACGAGCGCGGCAGCCTGCGCACCGGCGCCGCCGTCGGCACCGGGCCGGATACCGACGACCGCGTCGCGGCGCTGGTCGAAGCGGGAGTCGATGTGGTGGTGGTCGATACCGCGCACGGACATTCGCGCTTTGTGCTGGATCGCGTCAGCATGATCAAGAAAAAATACGGCGACAACCTGCAGGTGATCGGCGGCAACATCGCCACCGCCGAAGCCGGCCTGGCGCTGGCAGATGCCGGTGCCGACGCGGTCAAGGTCGGCATCGGGCCGGGTTCGATCTGCACCACGCGCATCGTCGCCGGCATCGGCGTGCCGCAGATCAGCGCGATCATCGCCGTCGCCGAAGCCTTGAAGAAAAAAGGCATTCCGCTGATTGCCGACGGCGGCGTGCGTTATTCGGGCGATTTTGCCAAAGCGCTGGCGGCGGGCGCTTACGCGGTCATGGTCGGCTCGATGCTGGCCGGCACCGAAGAAGCCCCGGGCGAAGTCGAACTGTTCCAGGGCCGCTCCTACAAGTCGTACCGCGGCATGGGCTCGATGGGCGCGATGGCGCAAGGTTCGAAGGATCGCTACTTCCAGGACACCACCTCGGAAATCGAGAAGCTGGTGCCGGAAGGCATCGAGGGCCGCGTGCCGTACAAGGGGCCGATGTCGGCGATCGTGCACCAGATGATCGGCGGCCTGCGTGCCTGCATGGGCTATACCGGCTGCCAGTCCATCGTCGATCTGCGCACCAAGACCGCGTTCGTGCGCATCACTTCGGCCGGCATCAAGGAATCGCACGTGCACGATGTCGCTATCACCAAGGAAGCGCCCAATTATCGCGGCGGCTGAGCGCTGCTACGCCCCGGCTCCGGCCGGGGTTTTTGCTTGGCGCCATCCTCGCATCACGCTGCACCCGGTTTTCACATGAACATCCACAGCGACAAGATCCTGATTCTCGATTTCGGCTCGCAGGTCACGCAGCTCATCGCCCGCCGCGTGCGCGAAGCCGGCGTCTATTGCGAGCTGATGCCCTGGGACTGCGGCGACGCCGCCATCCGCGATTTTGCGCCCAGGGGCATCATCCTCTCCGGCGGCCCCGAGTCCACCACCGCAGCCGGTTCGCCGCGCGCGCCGCAGGCAGTGTGGGATTTGCGCGTGCCGGTGCTCGGCATCTGCTATGGCATGCAGACCATGGCGATGCAGCTCGGCGGCCAGGTGGAGGCGCACAACCAGAAGGAGTTCGGCTACGCCGAGGTGCGCGCGCGTGGCCATTCGGCTTTGTTCAAGGATATCCAGGACCGCAGCAACGCCGAGGGCCACGGTCTGCTCGACGTGTGGATGAGCCATGGCGACCGCGTCGCCGCCCTGCCCGATGGCTTCAAGTGCATCGCCTCGACACACGATCTGCCGCTGGCCGGCATGGCCGACGAGTCGCGTCGCTACTACGCCGTGCAGTTCCACCCAGAAGTCACGCATACCCGGCAAGGCCAGGCGATCTTCGAGCGCTTCGTGCATGAAATCTGCGGCTGCGGCCGTGCCTGGACCGCGGGCAATATCATCGACGATGCCATTGCCCGCGTGCGCGCACAGGTTGGCTCGTCAAAAGTGCTGTTGGGACTCTCCGGCGGCGTCGATTCCTCGGTGGTGGCGGCGCTGCTGCACAAGGCCATCGGCGACCAGCTGACCTGCGTGTTCGTCGACAACGGCCTGCTGCGCCTGCACGAGGGCGATCAGGTGATGCAGGTGTTCGCGCAGAACCTCGGAGTCAAGGTGATCCGCGCCAATGCGCAGGATCGTTTCCTTGACGCGCTCAAGGGCGTGAGCGACCCGGAAGCCAAGCGCAAGATCATCGGCAAGCTCTTCATCGAGGTGTTTGACGATGAGGCACACAAGCTGGCTGGCGTGGACTTCCTCGCGCAAGGCACGATCTATCCCGACGTCATCGAATCCGCAGGAGCGAAGACGGGAAAAGCGCACGTCATCAAGAGTCACCACAACGTCGGCGGCCTGCCCGAGCGCATGAAGATGAAACTGGTGGAGCCGCTGCGCGAGCTGTTCAAGGACGAAGTGCGCGCCATCGGCCTGGAGCTCGGACTGCCGCGCGAGATGATCGACCGCCACCCGTTTCCCGGCCCCGGCCTTGGCGTGCGCATCCTCGGCGAAGTCACCCAGGCCGCCGCCGACACGCTGCGCGCTGCCGACCATATCTTCATGGAGGAACTGCGCCGCAGCGGCTGGTATGGAAAAACCAGCCAGGCCTTCGCCGTGTTCCTGCCGGTGAAAAGCGTCGGCGTCACCGGCGACGGCCGTCGTTACGAGCCGGTGATCGCACTGCGCGCGGTGCAGACCATCGACTTCATGACCGCACACTGGGCGCATCTACCCTACGAACTGCTCGATGCCTGCTCGCGCCGCATCGTCAACGAAGTGTCCGGCGTCTCGCGCGTGGTCTACGACATCAGTGGGAAACCTCCCGCCACCATCGAGTGGGAGTGAAACGAGAAGCAGCACGGGGAGCCTGACGTGCGATGCGCACCAGCACCCGCTCTCATCTGAATGCTCAATAAGAATGTTATATTTTATATAAAATATATAATATATTATTATAAATAATAACATTTTTGTTATTGTAAAACGCCAGAGCGGGTACCGCTCTTTCACTCGAAAACGACATCTTTTGCATGACCGATCACGCCGCCCACGACGAACTTTTCATGCGCCACGCACTGACGCTGGCGCAGCGTGCGCAGGATGAGGGCGAGGTGCCGGTCGGCGCCGTGCTGGTGCAGGACGATCGTGTCATCGCCGAGGCCTGGAACCGCCCCATCACCACGCACGACCCCAGCGCACACGCCGAGATGCTGGCGCTGCGCAGCGCGGCGCAAACGCTCGGCAACTACCGCCTGCCCGGCACCACGCTCTACGTCACGCTGGAACCCTGCATCATGTGCGCCGGCGCGATCATGCACGCGCGCGTGGCGCGGCTGGTGTTCGGCGCCGCCGACCCGAAGGCGGGCGCAGTCAGCTCCCTCTATGACGTCATCAGCCAGCCGCGCCTGAATCATCGCGTGCAATGGACCGGCGGCGTCCTCGAAGCGGAGTGCGGTGCCATCCTGCGCGATTTTTTCCGCTTACGGCGCAAGTCGTGATCGATACGGCCAGGCCGTCATCGAGCAAACCGGACCGCGGCGCGGCGCGGCGAACATGTCCTGTGAAGTTTTCAACCGGCACGGCGAAAATCCCGGCCATGAAAGCGATCAGCACGCTGAAGACGCGCCCGCGGCAAGGCTAATTTGTCGCCAACTCGAGTAATGCCGCAGTCCCCAGATGACCGCGGTCGCGCGCCAGTTCCGCCGCGGTTTTTCCATCCTCGGTGCGCGCATCGCGGTCGGCACCACGGTTGAGCAGCAGTTTGCAGAGACCCTCGAAGCCACGGGTAGCGGCCAGATGCAGTGCCGTCACGCCGCTGCCGCCGACATGCCGCACATCCGCGCCCAGCCCGATCAACAGCGGTGCCAGATTCTCGCCGGCGACGCCGGCAATCGCCGCCTGCATGGCGGTGTTGTTCATGGGATTGGTGGATTCGGCGTCGAGCACCGCGCCCAGGCCAATCAACACCAGCATCGCATCGCGGCCGCCGAAAAACGCCGCCAGATGCAGTGGCGTCCAGCCATCGGGGCTGTAGGCCTTGATCCGTTCGGCATCCGCCAGCACCAGCGCCGCCACCCGCCGTGCATCACCGATGGCGGCTGCCTCGAACAGATCCAGCGGACGCGCATCGCGCAGCAGGTCGGCGATCTCGGGGGCGCCGTTGTAGAGCGCAAACATCAGCGGCGAGATGCCGCCGGGCAGCAACTCGGTCGCCTGTCCGGCATCGCGTTGCAGCGCCGCCTGCGCCTCCGCG
>JBOICJ010000080.1:0-1567 GCA_050740035.1 Stenotrophobium sp.
CTGGCCGCCGAATTTCTGGCCGATCCGAAGGAGCGCGCCGTGCACCTGATGCTGATCGTCCTCGGTCGCAACGATGTCGGGCTCGTCAGCGAAGTCGGCGTTCGCGTGACCGACCAGATGGTGATCGAGCGCTATTCGCATGTCATGCACATCGTCTCCAATGTGACCGGACATTTGAAGCCGGGACTGGACGGCATGGATGCGCTGGCTGCGACATTCCCGGCCGGCACACTGACGGGAGCGCCAAAAGTGCGCACCATGGAAATCATCGACGAACTGGAGCCAGTCAAGCGCGGCATCTACGGCGGCGCGGTCGGCTATCTCGGTTGGGACGGCAACATGGACATGGCCATCGCCATCCGCACGGCGGTGATCAAGGACGGCCAGATTCATGTGCAGGCCTCGGCCGGCATCGTTGCCGACTCGGTGCCCGAATCCGAATGGCAGGAAACCTTGCAGAAGGCGCGCGCCATGATGAAGGCCGCGGCCCAGGCCGGAGCCTTGTCATAAGCGAAATCCTCAAGGTCAGCGCCAGCGATGGGCACGGCTTCGATCTGAGCGTGTACCCAGCGGAGTCGGCATCTGCGCCGGTGATTCTGATCGGTCCGGCGATGGGCACGCCGGCCCGCATCTATGCGCCGCTGGCCGAGGCCTTTGCCGCACAAGGCCTGAACGTGGCGGTGATCGAACTGCGCGGCATCGCCTCCAGCAGTCTGCGTGCTGGCAAACGGGTGGACTACGGTTATCGCACGATGCAGTCGCTCGACTGGGATGTGGCCTGTCGCGCCGTGCGCGCTCGATTTTCCGGTGCACCGCTATTCCTGCTCGGGCACAGCCTTGGCGGGCAATTGTCGGTACTGCATGCGGCGGCGCAGCCGCAGGGTCTGGCGGGCGTAGTGCTGGTGGCGGCGGGCAGCGTCTATTACCGCGGCTGGTCGGGCTTCAAGCGCGTCGGCATCCTCGCCTTCACGCAGTTTGCCGGGGCGATTGCCGGAGCGCTGGGTTATTTCCCGGGCAAGCGGCTGCGTTTTGGCGGCACCGAAGCCAGGACGCTGATGCAGGACTGGGCGCGTCTGGCGCGTACCGGCCGGTTTGATTTTGCCGGCGGCGGTACCGACTACGAAACCGCGATGGCGCAGTTGCGCCTGCCGGTGCTGGGCCTGAGTTTTGAGCATGACGGGTTGGCGCCGCACCGGTCGCAGAAAAATCTTTTGAACAAACTCGTGCACGCCGATGTCACACACTTGCCTTTGAGTGCGCAGGACACTGGCCAGCGGCTCGATCACTACAACTGGATCAGGAAGGCTGATGCGGTGGTGCCGCGCGTGCGCGACTGGATCGGGACTGTGACGTCTTGTTGATGCGACAGCCTTGCGCGCTCAAAACGATGCGAGTATTTTTTGTACGGTCGATGGTGTTGCATGCACCGACCGTGGGCGGAACAGGCCCGCTGACGACCATCAAAGCGTTTTCATGTAGATAGCCGCCGCACGCTTTCTCCGCCTCCATTCGAAAGAATCAGGAGGACGCCATGTCAGTCACATCCAACGTTGCCACACTGCTCCGC
>JBOICJ010000081.1:0-15457 GCA_050740035.1 Stenotrophobium sp.
ATATCGGCGCGATCGGCGAGCACATGGCCGACAGCGTGCTGTTCCTGCAGCCGGTGATCAACGAACTGCGCCTGGCGCGCGGCCAGACGCTGCTGTCGGAACCCGATCTGTTCGTCATGCAGATGAAGCTGGTGGACATCGGCTTCCCGGCGAACGACAACCACGATGCCGCACGCGCCCAGGAAGAGGCCCGCAAATTGCTGCCGGCCTATCAGGTGTCGTTGCTGAGCTGGCTGAAAAACGACGCGCAGGCGCTGGCCGGTGTCGCGCGCATCGGCAAGATTGCCGAACTGGTCGAGGCGGTTTCGGTGGATATTGCCCTGCGCCAGCTGTGGCGCACCGTAACGGCGGTGGCCGAGGTGCTGCTGACGCGGGCGCTCGACGAGTCGCTCGATCTCAAGCGCCTCATGGGCGCGGCGGCGCAGCAGTTGCGCCTGACGGCACTCGAGGGCGAGAGTGCGGCCAGAGCGGCGCTCGGCGACCTGTCCTGGCGGCTGCTGTTCTTCGCCAGTCGCGCGCCCAGCAACGGTTCGCGGATTGCCGCGCTGCGGTCGCAGTTCAATCTGCAGATTTATCTGCCATCAGAGAAGCAGATCCAACTGGCGAAGGCGCATTTGCATGGTCCGAATACGACGCTGCTGGAGCGGGTCGCCGGCGAGCTACGCGCCGATTTCACCCAGGTCAAGGATGAAATCGATCTTTATGTCCGCACCGGCGGCAAAAACGAAAACGGCCCCGATCTGGCAACGACTTGCGGTCATCTGACCCGCATCGCCAGCACCTTGTCCGCACTGGGCCTGCCGGGTTTGCAGCAGGTGGTGTTGACGCAGGCGCGGGTGCTGGCCGATGCCCACGCCACTCCGGGCAACGCGCCGCAGTGGATGGATGTTGCAGTCGCACTGCTGCGTGTCGAGCACAGCCTCGATGGCGCCCTGTTCCATCAGTTGCAGCGGGCCAGCGGCGACGCCCGCTCCAATACCGAACTGGAAGTGGGGATACCGCACAGTCACGATTTTGCCGAAGGCCGCGCCGCGATGCTGCGCGAGACCATGGTGAATCAGGCGCGCTTCAAGACCGCCGTAGACGCTTACATGCGAGGGCTGGAGCTTCAACTGCCGGCAGAAGCGCCCAAATGGCTGGCTGAAATGGCTTCGGCCATGCAGATGCTGCAGCTGGATCACGCAGCCGAACTGCTGAAAGGCATCGAGCAGTATGTCCGTGCGCCCGGTTTTGCCGAACTGCGGAAAGATCGCGCCGCGGCCGAGCGCTTCGCCGATACCGTTGCCCTGGTCGACTACTACCTCGAAGCGATGGAGCGCGGCGATCTCCGGCAGACCGAACAAATGCTGGAGCGCCTGGGCCGCAATGTCGATGCGCTGAGTGTCGAATTGCCGGTGGCGTCGAAAGCCGAGCCGGCGCATCTGGCCACGACTCCGCCGCCGCAGGCGCCGGTCGCCGATGTAGC
The DNA here is from genome assembly GCA_050740035.1 of Stenotrophobium sp. Taxonomy (GTDB): domain Bacteria; phylum Pseudomonadota; class Gammaproteobacteria; order Nevskiales; family Nevskiaceae; genus Stenotrophobium. Next base: position 1,466 of record JBOICJ010000081.1, read on the forward strand.
GGTGCAGGCCGTCGACCCGGAAATTCGCGATATCTTCCTCGAAGAGGCGGCCGAAGTGCGTGCCGAGCTGGCGCGTGCGTTGCCTGGCCTCAAACGCGACGCCCAGGACAAGGAAGCAGTGACCGTCATCCGCCGCGCGTTCCATACCCTCAAGGGGTCGGGGCGGATGGTCGGCGCGACGCACATCGGCGAATTCGGCTGGACCCTCGAGAGCATGCTCAACCGCTGTCTGGATGGCTCGATCGCCTTGAACTCGCAGGTGGTCGAAACCGTCGTCAGTGCGGTGGCATTGCTGCCCGGGCTGATTGACGGTTTTCGCGACGGCCAGGCGCCCGGCCCTGAAATCGCGCCGCTGCTGGAGCGTGCCCGCAACATCACGGCGGGCCGTGCCGCCGGTGCCGACGAAGAACCTGACATGGCGGCGGTGTTCCGCGACGACGCCCGGGAGAAACTGGGCGCGGTCAGACACTGGCTGGCGCAGCAACCGGCCGGTCACGAACATTACGCGATCGATTCGGAAGTGACGCGGGCGTTCCATACCCTGCGTGGCGCCGCCCATGTTGTGCAGGCACCCGCAATCAGCGCGCTGGCGGGCGCACTGGAAACCTATCTGGACTCGATGCGGCGCGCCGGACTGGGGCTGCCCGAATCGGCGCTGCCGTTGCTGGCGGATGCCACTGCGACATTGCAGGACTGGACGCAGGCGGTGGGCAGCCCCCAGGTGGAACTGCAAAACCCCGACAGCTGGATTTCGCGCATCCACGAGATGCAGGCACACGTGCCGGATCAGGCGGTGCAGGCCACGGCGGATGACCAGCTGGCGGAGATCTTCTCCAGCGAAGCGGCCGATCTGGTGCAGAAAATCGAAGACACCGCCCTGGCTTGGGCGCGGGCACCAGAAAACGGACTCGCCGGTGGCGAGATCAAATTGCTCTGCCACACCCTGCAAGGCGCCGCGTTGATGTCGCAGTGCCGGCCGGTGGCCGACCTGGCCGCGGCGATACAGCGGGACATCGTGCAATTGCAGAACCGCGAGGCGACGCCCAACGCAGAGTTCTTCGATCGGCTCAAGGAAACGGTCGAGCGGCTTTATCAGTTGCTCGACCTGTATCGCGAAGGCACCTTGAGCGAAGACCGCGCCCGCGAGATCACGCAACTGCCGTGGCAGGCTGCGCCGGCGAGCGCAGCGCCGTCCACGGCAGTCGCGGATGATGCCGTCGCACGGACCGGGATGGACATCGTCGAAAGCGAGGCGGCAATCGAGATGCCGCCAGTTGACGAAATCCTCATGCCTGAAGTGGAAGCCGCGCCGGAGATCGAGCCGGCGCCGGCAATCGCGCATGGATCGGAACCGGAACCGGAACCGGTCGAGGGCATCTCGTCGGATGCCGAGTTGCACCTGATCTTCATTTCCGAAGCGCGCGAATTGCTGGAGAACCTCGACGCCTATTGCACGGCGTGGGAGCGCAATCCCGACTCGTTGGAGACCGCCGCCGAGATTCTGCGGGTGCTGCATACGCTCAAAGGCAGTGCGCGCATGGCCGGATTCCCGGAGATCGGTGAAATCGCGCAGACGCTTGAGCAGCGCGTCGGCGAGGCGCACTACGCTGGGACTGGTGATGTGGCGTTGTTTTCGCAGTTGCACCAGACCAGCGATGGCTTGTATCAGGCATTGCTGGATCTGGAGCATGGACGCATCCCCAATACCGTGGCGTTGATGGCCGAACTCGACTCCACGGGCGCTGCCGCCGCCGGGCCGGCCGAAGAAACCCTTGATGCGAGTGCCACGCCCCAGCAGACTGCGACGGCGGTTGAGCACGAAGCGGCGTCCGGGCTGGAGACCGATTTCGATCCCGATCTGGCCGAGGTATTTTTTGCCGAAGCCGGCGAATTGCTGGAATCGCTGCACGCCAGTCTGGCCGGCTGGAAACAGCAGCCGAACAGCTTCGAGCCTGGTCGCGAAATGCTGCGCGCCCTGCACACGCTCAAAGGCGGTGCGCGCATGGCGGGTTTGCAGGAGATGGGCAATATTGCCCACGAGCTGGAATCCAAAATCGAAGCGCTGGAAGTTCGTGGCGGCGCCGATGCGTCGATCCTGACCGTCCTTGCCAGCGATATCGATGCGCTGCAGGCGATGCAGGACCGCTGGTCGCGGCCGCTGGCCGGCGCCATTGCGGCCGCGCCCAAGCCTTTGCATGCCGCCGCACCGTCGATGCCGCCGCCCCGGAGTTCGGCGGTGTTGCCCGGAAAATGGGCGCCGCAGTTGTTCTGGAAACCCGAGCATGATGACGAGGCGCTGCTGGCAATGCGCCGCGAGACTGCGCGCGTGCCGGTTGAAAGTCTCGACGGCATGCTCAATCAGGCCGGCGAGATTTCAATCTATCGCTCGCGCCTCGAAGCGCAGAGCGCGACGCTGCAGACGCAATTGAGCGAAATGGCGCAGGCGATCACGCGTCTGCGCGAACAGCTGCGCCTGATGAATATCGAAACCGAAGCGCAAATCGAAGCGCGCGGTTTGGGCCATACCGGCACGCAGGATCGTTATGCCGGCGACTTCGATCCGCTGGAAATGGATCGCTACACCCGTATGCAGGAGCTTTCGCGCGCGGTGGCCGAGTCGGTCGGCGATCTCGCGGCTCTGCACGCGACGATGGACGACCTCGGCGGCGAGACCGATGCGCTGCTGCAGCAGCAGGGACGCATCAACACCGAAGTGCAGCAAGGCCTGATGCGCACGCTGATGGTGCCGTTCTCGCGCCAGGTGGCGCGTCTGCAGCGCGTCGTGCGGCAGGTTGCGCACGAAAACAACAAACTCGCCGACGTGCAGTTCAACGGCATCGAAAGCGAGCTGGACCGCAATGTGCTCGAGCGCATGACCGCGCCGCTGGAGCATCTGCTGCGCAATGCCGTGGTGCATGGCATCGAGACGCCGGATGCGCGTCTGGCCGTGGGTAAATCGCGTAGCGGCATGGTCACGGTCGGCCTGCATCGTGAAGGCACGCAGCTGCTGATTGAGTTGCGGGACGACGGCCAGGGTCTGGACCTCGACGCAATCCGCCGGATCGCGATCAAGCGCGGGCTGATGCCGGCCGATGCCGAGGTTTCCGACGACGCCGCGGCGCAGTTCATATTCGAGCCCGGGTTCTCGACCGCCCGCACGCTGACGCAGGATGCCGGGCGCGGCGTCGGCATGGACGTGGTGGCCTCGGAAGTGCGGCAGCTGGGCGGCACGCTGGAACTGGCCTCCGAGCGCGGGCAGGGCACGCGTTTCCTGGTTCGACTGCCGCTGAACCTGGCCATCTCGCAGGCGCTGCTGGTGTCGGTGGCGAGCGAGATGTATGCCATTCCGCTGACCACGATTGAAGGCATTGCGCGTATTCCGCGTGAGCGGATTGCTGCCATCAAGAGTGAGGCCGGGCTGATCTATACCTATGGCGATCACGATTACCGGATCGATTATCTCGGCGAACTGATCGGCGCGCAGCACGAAATTTCGCCGGACAGCAAGACGGTCAACGCGATTCTGGTGCGCATCGGCGAAGGCGTCGGCGCGCAGGAACGACGTATCGGCGTGCTGGTGGATGCGCTGCACGGCAATCGCGAAGTGGTGTCCAAGTCGATTGGCTCCCAGATCAGCACCGTGGTCGGCATCTCCGGTGCCACCATCCTGCCGGACGGCCGCGTCGTGCTGATTCTCGACGTGATCGCCCTGGCGCTGGACCGTACCCGCCGCGTGCTGATCACCCGCGTCAGTGGCGGTGGCGATGAAGCCGGTTCCGCCGCTGCCGAACGCAAGCTGATCATGGTCGTCGACGATTCGATCACCATCCGCCGCGTCACCGAGCGTCTGCTGCTGAGAAATGGCTACCGCGTGGCGCTGGCCAAGGATGGTCTCGATGCGATGGCGCAGTTGCAGACCGAGAATCCCGCCGCGGTACTGCTCGATATCGAAATGCCGCGCGCCGATGGCTTCGAGGTGGCGGCCTTCATCCGCAACAGCGAGCGCATCCGCGAACTGCCGATCATCATGATCACCTCGCGTTCCGGCGACAAGCATCGCGAACGTGCGGCCCAGATCGGCGTCAATCGTTACCTGATCAAACCGTTCCAGGAAGAGCAGCTGATGACCGAGGTGCATGAAGTGATCAGCGGGGCAGGTGCATGAGCGACCAGATTTACGCCGTTCTCATCGCGCTGTGCGGCGACACGCTGCTGTTGCCCAACAGCGCGGTGGCCGAAGTGCTGCCGCTGACGTCTTTGCAGGCCGCCAGCGGCAGCGCCGACTGGCTGCTCGGGCACTGCGACTGGTCCGACAAGCGCATTCCGGTGGTCAATTTCGAGGTGCTCAACGGTGCGGCGGCCGGCGAGTCGGGCAAGCGTGCCCGCATTGTCATCATCCATTCGCTCAATGCGCATCTGCAGACCGGTGCGCTGGGCATATTGACGCAGGGCTATCCGCATCTGGTGGCGCTCAATCGTGAGGCGCTGGTCCCGCAAGTCCTGCGCGAAACCGATCGTCCCGACCTGGTGCTGTCCCGCGTCAGCATCGCCAATCATGAGACGGCAATCCCGGATCTGGAAGCGATCGAAGCCGATATCGCGCGTCATGATTTCAAGCGCGCCGGCGGCGCCACGGCCTGATCGGTATTTTCGGGTTTCCGCGGTCACCCGCTGTCGATGCGGCTCGTTGGAATAATGTTATATATTATATAATTATAATAAAATTATATAATAAAATATAACAAACTTCCCAGGCAAAAAGGGCAGAGCGGGTGGCTGTAAATCGTAGGCTCCGGCAAGGATTCCGACCGCGGCGCCTAGCGCGCGTACGCGCGCATGAACAGATCCACCACTGCATCGACATGCGCTCGCAACTGCCGGGCGCTGGGCCGGCTGCTCTCGCCGATCAGGACTCTCAGATGCGGGGTGCCTTGCAGCAGCGAGAAAAAATGTCCTGCCGCACCGGCGCTATCGGCGATACGCAGCTCGCCGGCGGCACCGGCTCGCTCGAGCAGGCCCGCCATCTGCGTCAGATTGCGTGCCGGCCCGGCGGCAAAAAACAATTTTCCAAGACGGCTGCCACTCGCACCCTGCGCGCACAGCAGGCGGTAAAACTCCAGAGCCTCGTCGTTCATGACCAGGCTCATGAACCCATTGCCGATGATGCGCAGACGTTCGCGCAGCGGCAGCGGCGAGTCGGGGTCGAAGAAATCGGGCGGGGTGAAATCACGACATTTCTCTGCGACCGCCGTCTGGAACAGCGACGCCTTGCTTGTGAAGTGACTGTACAACGTCAATTTTGAGACGCCGGCGTGTGCCGCAATCGCGTCCATGCTCACGCCGGAGTAGCCGTGGCGGGCGAACAGCCGCTTGGCGGACGCCATGATCGCCGCACGCTTGTCGAGGTCTTTCGGACGCCCTCTTGCGCGTGCCGGTGTTTTGCGATGAGTCGGTTTTGCGGTCGCCATCATTCATATACTATACGGTATAGTACAGATAATGGAATCCGGCCGGGCAGCTCTGTCCGGCCGAGTCGGGGGTCGTGTATGCGGCATTCAATCGTAGTCCTGGCCTTTGCCTGCACCAGCACGCTGCTGCTGGGCGCCTGCTCCAACTCCGATGCGACCCCGCCAGCGGCGCGGCCGGTGCTGGTCGAGCCGCCACAAGCTTACGCCGGCGAGTCGGGCGAGGTGTTCCCCGGCACCGTGCATGCGCGTGAGGAAGCACAGCTTTCGTTCCGTATCGCCGGCAAGATGCGCACGCGTCAGGTCGATGTCGGCGAGTCGGTCAAAAAAGGGCAGGTGCTGGCGACGCTGGATCCCGCCGACAGCCGCCTGAATCTGGACGCCGCCCGCGCCGCGCTCAACGCCACGCAGGCCGATGTCACGCTGGCGTCGGCCGATCTCAGGCGCTACAAGGATCTGCTCGACAAGGGCTATATCACCGCATCGGTTTACGACGCGCGCAGCAACGCGTTGAAACTGGCCGAAGCGCACCGCGAGCAGGCGCAGTCGAATCTTGCGGTGGCGGCCAACCAGACCGATTACACGTCGCTGCGCGCCGGCAAGGATGGCCTGATCACCGCGGTGCTGGCCGAGGCCGGGCAGGTGGTCGCGGCCGGACAACCGGTGTTCGGTTTTGCCGCACAGTCGCAGCGCGAGGTGCAAATCGATGTCGCCGAAGGCCGCGTTGCCGCGCTGCAGAATGCACCGGTGCTGCACGTGGCGTTGTGGGCGCATCCGGGCAGGCTGTACCAGGGAAAACTGCGCGTCATCAACCTACAGGCGGATAACGTAACCCGCACGCACGAGGCGCGCGTCACCATTGTCGATGCCGACGATGCGGTGCAACTGGGCACCACCGCCAGCGTGTTGATGGGCGAGCGGGTCGATCCCAACACCTATATCGTGCCGTTGTCGGCGCTGGTCAAGGAACAGGGCCAGCCCTCGGTCTGGATCGTCAGCGACGGGCACGCGCACCGGCTGGCGGTCAAGGTGATCCGCTATGTCGAGGATCGCGCCATCGTCAGCGGCGCGCTGTCGCCGCAGATGCAGATGGTCAGCGCCGGCGCCAGCCTGTTGACGGAAAACCAGACCGTGCGCGCGTTGCCGCGTCAGCGTCCAACCGCGCAGCCGTGAGCACGGGACGCTTCAATCTTTCGGCGTGGGCGCTGGCCAATCGTGGCCTGGTCGCTTATTTCATGATCCTGTTCGGGGTGATTGGCATCTGGTCCTATCTGCATCTGGGTCAGTCCGAAGACCCGCCGTTTACGTTCCGCATGATGGTGATCCATACCTACTGGCCCGGCGCGACCGCGCATGAGGTCGAGGAGCAGGTCACTGACCGCATCGAGGAAAAACTGCAGGAACACGCGCAGCTGGATTTTCTGCAAAGCTATTCGCGCCCAGGCGAGTCGATGGTGTTCTTCGTTGCGCGCGAGGACGCCACGCCGGCATCCATGCAGGAGACTTTCTACCAGGTGCGCAAGAAGGTCGGCGATATCCGCTCAACTTTGCCGGACGGCGTCATCGGGCCTTACTTCAACGACGAATTCGGCGACACCTTCGGCAACATCTACGCCCTGACCGGCAAGGATTTCAGCAATGCCGAACTCAAGACCTATGCCGACCGCATCCGCGAGCGGCTGCTGCGCATCAAGGATGTCGGCAAGGTGGAATTCTTCGGTGTACAGGATGAGACCATCGAGGTGCGCATCGATAACGTCAAGCGCGGCGAACTGGGGATTCCGACGCAGGTTATCGTCGATGCCATCCAGCAGCAGAACAACGTCAATCCCGCCGGCGTCTTCCAGACCACCAGCGACCGCATTTACCTGCGTGTCAGCGGCGGGTTGCGCGGCGTCGAGGATATCCGCGATGCACCGATCCGCTACAACGGTCGCACCCTGCGCGTCGGCGATCTGGCCGAGGTCAGGCGCGGCTATACCGATCCGCCGGAGCCGGGTGTTCGCTTCATGGGAAAGCCCGCCATCGCCATCGGCGTCTCCATGCGCAAGGGCGGCGACATCATCCGGCTGGGCGACGCACTGGACAGCGAGTTCTCGGAAATCCAGGCGAGCCTGCCGCTGGGGCTGAATCTGGGTCGTGTCGCCGACCAGCCGCGCGCGGTGCGCGAAGGCGTGCACGAATTCGTCCGCGCATTGACCGAGGCCGTGGCCATCGTGCTGCTGGTCAGTTTCTTCTCGTTGGGCTATCGCCCGGGGTTGGTGGTCGCGTTCTCAATCCCGCTGGTCCTGGCGATGACCTTTGCCGCGATGAAATATTTCGGCATCGATCTGCACAAAATCTCTCTGGGCGCACTGGTGCTGGCGCTGGGTTTGCTGGTGGACGACGCCATCATCGCGGTCGAGATGATGACGGTGAAGATGGAGCAGGGCTGGGATCGCGTTCGCGCGGCTGCGCACGCCTACACCAGCACCGCGTTTCCGATGCTGACCGGCACGCTGGTCACGGCGGCGGGTTTCCTGCCGATCGCCACGGCGCATTCCAGCACCGGCGAATACACCCGCTCGATCTTTGAAGTGGTGACGATCGCGCTGCTGATTTCCTGGGTAGCGGCAGTCGTGTTCGTGCCGTACCTCGGGTACAAGCTACTGCCCGATTATCACGCGGCGAGCGGCGAGCCCGGCGCGCACGATCCTTACCAGACCCGCTTCTATCAGCGTTTTCACGCGCTGGTGGTCTGGTGCGTGGACCATCGCCTGAAGGTGATCGGCATCACCGCGCTGGTCTTCGTGCTGTCGGTGATGGCGTTCAGGCTGATTCCGCAGCAGTTCTTCCCGGCTTCGACGCGGCTGGAGTTGCTGGTCGACCTCAAGTTGCCGGAGGGCGCGTCGCTGCAAGCGACCCACGCAGCGGCATTGCGGCTGGAAAAAATCCTTGCGCAGGAAAACGGCCTGGACAATTACGTCGGCTACATCGGCAGCGGTGCGCCGCGATTCTATCTGCCGCTGGATCAGCAGTTGCCGTCCGAGAGTTTTGCGCAGTATGTGCTGACGACCAAAAACATCGCCGCGCGCGAACAGATTCGCACGCATCTGCTGGCGCTGTTTCCAACCGCGTTCCCTGATCTGCGCACGCGTGTCCTGCGCCTCGAGAATGGGCCGCCGGTGGGATATCCGGTGCAGTTCCGCGTCAGCGGCGACGATCCGGCGATCTTGCGCGCACTGGCCCAGCGCGTCGAAGCGGTGGTGCGCAAGGATCCCGACGTCGCCAACGTCCATCTGGATTGGGGCGACGACCCCAGCAAGATCGTGCGTCTGGTCATCGATCAGGCGCGGGCGCGGGCCTTGGGCGTGAGTTCGCAGTCGGTGGCGCAGTTCATGCAGGCCTCGCTGTCGGGCGGCCAGATCACCACGCTGCGCGAGGACAACAAGCTGATCTCGATCATGTTCCGCGGGCCGCCCAGCGAACGCACGCGTCTGTCCCTGCTGGGCGATACTGCGATTCCGACGGCCAACGGCGGCACGATTGCGTTGAACCAGATTGCGCGCCTCGAATACGGCTTCGAGGACGGCATCATCTGGCGGCGTAACCGCATCCCGACCATCACCGTCCGCGCCGATGTCAATACGGAGGTGCAGCCGCCGGTGATTACCGCGCGCATCCTGCCGCAGCTTGCTTCGATCAAGGCCGATTTGCCGCCGGGCTATCGCGTCGAGACCGGCGGCACGGTCGAGGAAAGCGCCAAGGGTCAGGACTCGGTCAACGCCGGCATCCCGCTGTTCATCGTCGTGGTGCTGACGGTGCTGATGTTCCAGCTGCGCAGTTTTTCGCGGGTGATGATGGTGGTGCTGACCGCGCCGCTCGGTGTGATCGGAGTCTGTCTGACCATGTTGCTGTTCCGTCAGCCGTTTGGTTTCGTCGCCATGCTCGGTACCATCGCGCTGTCCGGCATGATCATGCGCAACAGCGTGATTCTGGTCGACCAGATCGAGCAGGATATTGCCAGCGGTTCCTCGCCCTATGACGCGATTGCCGACGCGACCATGCGGCGCCTGCGGCCGATCGTGCTGACTGCGCTGGCGGCGGTGCTGGCGATGATTCCGCTGTCGCGGAGCGTATTCTTTGGGCCGATGGCGGTTGCGATCATGGGCGGACTGATTGCTGCTACCGCGCTGACGCTGCTGTTTCTGCCGGCGCTGTACGCGGCGTGGTTCCGTATCCGGCGGCCAGCTGCCTAGGCGGAGAACGCCTGCCGCACCTGCTCACGCAACGCCGGGATCACGTCCGACTCCATCCACGGCCGCTGCCGCAGCCAGTTGGTGTTGCGCGGTGAGGGATGTGGCAGCGGAAAATAGCCCTGCGGCAGGAAATCGCGGAAGCGCTGCACGGTCGCCGTCATCGTTCCGCTGCGCGCGCCCAGGTAGTGGGCCTGTGCGTATTGGCCGATCAGCAGGGTCAGCTGCACGTTCGGCAGCAGCGCGCGCAGGCGCGGATGCCACAGCGGTGCGCACTCCGGTCGCGGTGGCAGGTCGCCACCCTTGCCGCGACCCGGATAGCAGAAACCCATCGCCATGATCGCGAAGCGCCGAGGATCGTAAAACGCGGCGCGGTCGATGCCGAGCCACTGCCGCAGGCGGTCGCCGCTGGGGTCGTTCCACGGGATGCCGGTGGCGTGCACGCGAGTGCCGGGCGCCTGGCCGATGATGAGGACGCGCGCCGACTCGTCCACCTGAATCACCGGTCGCGGACCCAGCGGCAGATGCGCCGTGCAAACGCTGCAGGCGCGCACCTGGTGGGCCAGCAGCCCCAGCTTGCTGCGCGGATCGTGTGGGCCGTTCTCGTCTATCATTTCGCCATATTCTCAACGGAACGGGTCATGAGCAAGCAGTTGCAACGCTGCGCCTGGGCGCTACGCACGCCGCTGGAGACGCTGTACCACGACCACGAGTGGGGCGTGCCGCAGCACGACGACCGCGTGCTGTTCGAGTTCCTGATCCTGGAAGGCGCGCAGGCCGGGCTGAGCTGGAGCACGATATTGGCCAAGCGTGAAGGCTATCGCGCGGCCTTCGACGATTTCGACGCCGGCAGGATCGCACGTTATAGCGATGCCCGGCTGGAAAAGCTGCGCGAGAACCCGGCGATCATCCGCAATCGCCTGAAGATCGCCGCGGCGCGCAGCAACGCGCAGGCGTTTTTGGCGATGCAAAAAGAATTTGGCAGCTTTGACGCATGGCTCTGGCGGCATGTCGACGGCAGGCCTATCGTCAACCGGCGCAAGAGCATGAAAGACGTGCCGGCGCGCACCGAACTGTCCGACTGCATCAGCAAGGAATTGCAGCGGCGTGGTTTCAAGTTCGTCGGCAGTACCATCATCTACGCCTACATGCAGGCCGTCGGCATGGTCAATGACCATTTGCTGAGCTGCATCTGTCATCCGCAGTCCAGAGCCGGGAGTTCCAAATGACCTTACGCAGCATCTCGCGCGAGCTGCTCGCTGAACTGGCCGGCAAGGCGGACGCCAGCCCACGCCTGCGCACCAATTTCAATTTTCATGAAAACGCGGACGCGATGGTGCAGCGCCTGATCATTCAGTTGCGGCGCGGCACCTATATCCGCCCGCACCGGCATTACGAACTGAACAAGTGGGAAATGACGCTGGCACTGAGCGGCAAGGTCGACATCGTCCTGTTTGAGGACGACGGCAGGGTGCGCGAGCGTATTCAACTGTCAACCGACGGCGCGACCCTCGCGCTGGAACTGCCACCGGAAACCTGGCACAGCTACGTGCCGCTGACCGAGCATGCGTCGTTCTTCGAGGTGAAGGAAGGCCCCTATGATGCAAGCCGCATGACGCAATTCGCCGATTGGGCGCCGCCTGAAGGCGATGCAGAGGTTGGGCGGTACCTGCACTGGTTGGAGACGGCGCAGGCGGGGGCGGTATATGAGTAAAGATGCCGTGTCGAAATGTTTCTCAAAAGCCATCTAACACGGTCCCTTTAATTCTCGCCTGCGGTCAACAACGCTTATGCCGCACTGCATTCGGCTTACTACACGGTACGCGCCGCACAGTTAGGCGTGATGCCGGAGGGGTTGTATAGGGAGCGTCCGGTTTCGGTTTTTGGCGAATCTCCGGCTAATGATGATCTCGCACAAGGGGGGCGCACCTATCGCGGCGCAAATGGACAGCAATTCACGATTACGGATGAACGGTTTAATGAATTGCGCCAGTTACAGTCGGATATCGTCGAGCAGGCGCACCGTATTTTTGGCGAACAAAATGTTGACCACTTCCAGAGCGAGATGAGCGCCAGTGGGTACATTGAAGTGCCTGGTGGCGGGAAAATCCGGGTTTCGGATCATGCGCTGCCCCAAAGGTTTGTTGCCAAACACGGCCCTTCTGATATTGAAGTCGCGTCTGCTGCCGATGTCCCAAGGCCGTCGCGTGGATGCGCGCTTTGGCGGATGGCAAGGAAAAGAGCTATAGAGCCACGCTGAACGAAAGAGCGGACGGTAGAAAGCTAAAGGGCTTGCTGCATTCCATAAAGATCATTGCGGACGGCAAGGCGAGCCGCGCTCAGAGGGCGCTATTGGCGAAGTTGTATTCGACGTCCAGTTCCCCGGATGACTTCTTATCGCACGCGGTATTGAGTGAGGCGCTGTTGCCGCATTCCAGAGAAGTGAAGGACGCGGTTGATCATGTTCCTGTTGCCGCGCTCTTGAATCAGGCGCGAAAGACGGTGGATTTATCCGGGTTTTATTCGCGCCCGGGGTGGGACGCCCCGGCGGTTGTCCGTCCTGATTTGACGCAGATGCATCCAGACGGCGCTGATCCGAGGAATTCGGCTCAGAAACTTCATGCAGTCCAAAAGGCAGCGGAAGAATTATCGAAAGGCGCTGCTGAAGCTGTTGCGCCGGGGCTGCGCCCAGACCTCGAAAAATTTGGCGGTTCTGCCGATGTTGTCATTAAGTGGGGAGATAACAAATCTGGGTTGCAAAAGATTGGCAACCGTCGCGGGCCAGATGTAGTCGGCAAGGTATTAAGAACTGTTGCGCTTGGAACTGTTGAACGATATTCGGAAACTAAGAAAACCGTTCTGCTCAGTCTAGGCGATGGCCGAGCAGTTCTTTCGCTCGATGAGCACGGCCAGAAGAAAACATGGCTGCTCACAGGATGGCAAGAAGGAAAGCCCGATGCGACCAGCGAGGTTAGTGCTCAATCCGGTGCTACGCAAAACGCCCCTACATTTAGTCGTGACGATTTGGGTGCGGGCCTTGAAAAGATCATAGCGGAAAAGGACGAACTCCTGCAATCGAGCCGACGGAATGCCTATTTCCAGCGCGTCTTCCACGGTAGCCCGCATCGCGGCATCGAGGAGCAGGGTTTCAAGCTCAACAAGATTGGGACTGGCGAAGGCGCGCAGGTTTACGGTTGGGGCATCTACTTTGCCAAGCTCAGGGATGTGGCGGAGAACTACCGCATCGCGTTGGCGCACAGGGAAGGACAGGAGGCCACAATACGCGGGCGTAGTCTCAACTCATATTACGAACCCTTCGGCCAAGGTCACGCCTGAGCTGCGGGAAATCTTCAATCAAAGGGGCCGTGTTGAAATATTTCTCAAAGCCAATTCAACACGGCTCTGTTGATGCTGCCACGATGGAAGTTACGTTTCCGATCACCTGCCGCAGGCCGGATCAGGCCCGGCGCCAGCGCTGTCCGTCTTTCGAGTCTTCGACCAGCACGCCCTGGGCTTTGAGCTGATCGCGGATGCGGTCGGACTCGGCCCAGTTCTTCGCAGCGCGTGCGGCCTGGCGTGTCGCCACTAGCGCTTCGATCTCGGTTTCGGCCATGCCACCGTCCTGATCCGTGGCGGTCGCGAACCATGCTTCGGGTTTTTGTTGCAGCAATCCCAGCAGCGAGCCAGCATCGAGCAGTTGCGCCTTGATGCGTGATTTATCGGATGCGTTTTCAGCCTTGTTCAGCGCCCGTACCAGTTCGAACAGTTCCGCCAGCGCCGCCGGTGTATTGAGATCGTCTTCGAGCGCGGCGATGAAAGCGGCGGGCGCTTTGTCGTCGGCCGCGAGCACATCACTGACATCCCGCAGCGCGCCGTAGAGACGGTCGAGCTTGCGCCGCGCGTCGGCGATGGTGTCGTCGTTCCAGTCCAGTGGCTGGCGGTAATGGCCGGTGAGCAGGCCGAGGCGGATCGCTTCGCCCGGCGCGTGCTTGAGCATCTCGTGCACCAGCAGCACATTGCCCAGCGATTTGCTCATCTTCTCGCTGTTCATGGTGACGAAGCCATTGTGCAGCCAGTAGCGCGCAAAGGTTTTGCCGCCGTGTGCGCAGGTCGATTGCGCACGCTCGTTTTCGTGATGCGGAAACACCAGGTCGTGACCGCCGCCGTGAATGTCGATGGTTTCACCAAGCAGCGCCTCGGCCATCGCCGAACATTCGATATGCCAGCCGGGGCGGCCGCGGCCCCAGGGCGAATCCCAACCCGGCAGGTCGGCGGACGACGGTTTCCACAAC
>JBOICJ010000082.1:0-11583 GCA_050740035.1 Stenotrophobium sp.
AGCCGCGCGATTTCCTCGGTGAGATTGACGCCGCTGCCGGAAGTCGAAAAACGCAGTTCCTCGATCTTCTGCTGAAGCTCGGCGATCGGCTGTTCAAAATCGAGATGATTCAGATTCATGTTTATTCGTCGTCAAAACCGCTGCTGAACGTGCGCTCGAAGCGCCGCTCGGACACCGGCGGCTGGTAACGCCGATATTGCACTTTAACGCAGTTTTCGCCCATGAACCGCTGCAACACAGCCAGGCATTCATCCTGCGCACGCAGGCTCCAGTCGGCCGACCAGTGCAGCGTCGCCATGACCTTGCCGTTGTGATAGTCCAGCGTCACCGGCGTGCCTTGCGCATCGCGATAGGGCGCCAGCGATTTTTGCAGCGCCACGACATCGCCCGGCGCGCGCCGCCAGTCGAGCCGGATCTGTCGGGCGTACTGCGGCAGCACCATGCCCGGATCGAGGAATTCGGCGTTGTACAGGCGTGGCTCCGGCTCGCGGTCCTCGCGCGCGGCCGACATGCCGATCTCCGCGACCACGAACACCAGCGAGTCGACGCGCACGAAGGACTGCACCTTGAACCACTTGTCGGTATCCACCCAGGTCGAAATCTGCGCGGTGCGATCGTCGAGCGTCACCTTGTAGCTGGCGCGGCCGGCCTTGCCCTCGGCGGATTTGTCGCCCTTGAAAAAACGCAGGTCGGCAACCCAGGCGGCGAACATCACCTTGATCCGCGGCTGCCACGCGCGCTTGCCGTTGGCCTGCGGCGGTGGCGGCGGCACGGCGTACTGGCCGATCAGCTCGCGCAGACGGCCGGAGCAGATCTGCTCGATGCAGTCGGCATAGGCCTCGATCGGATGGCCGGACAGATAAAATCCCAGCGTCTCGCGCTCGTGGTTGAGCCGTTCGCGCGAAGGCCAGTCGTTGACGATCTCGGCGTCGATCGGCTCGCTGATCGACGCATCGCTCGCCGCGCCCAGGCCGAACAGATCCACCTGGCCGCTGTCGGCGCTCTCGGCCGCCTTCTCCGCCAGCGCCAGTGCCTTGGGCAAGGTCGCCAGCAACGACGCGCGGTTGAGGCCAAAGCCATCGAGCGCGCCGGAAAAAACCAGCGCTTCGAGCACGCGCTTGTTGGCCTTGCGCGTATCGATGCGGTGGCAGAAATCGAACAGGTCGGTGAATTCGCCGTGACTTTCGCGCTCGGCGAGGATGCCTTCCAGCGCTGCGGCGCCGGCGCCCTTGATCGCGCCCAGTCCGTAGAGAATCTGTCGCGTGGCCTCGCCGCTGCCGGCCGGCGCCGGCACCGTGAACTTGAAATGGCTGCGATTGATGTCGGGCGGGCGCACGTCGAGATTCATGCGCCGGCATTCGTCGAGCATGGTCACCACGGTTTCGGTGTGGTCCATGTCGCAGGACATCACCGCCGCCATGAACTCGGCCGGGTAGTGCGCCTTGAGCCAGCAGGTGTGATACGACACCAGCGCGTAGGCGGCGGCGTGCGATTTGTTGAAACCGTAGTTGGCGAATTTTTCCATCAGGTCGAAGACCTGCGTGGCGATTTCCGGCAACACGCCCTGCCTGACCGCGCCCTCGGTGAACACCACGCGCTGCTTGGCCATCTCGGCGGCGATCTTCTTGCCCATCGCGCGACGCAGCAGGTCGGCGCCACCCAGCGTGTAGCCGGCGAGGCGCTGCGACATCTGCATCACCTGTTCCTGATAGACGAAGATGCCGTAGGTCGGCTGCAGCACTTTTTCCATGTCGGGATGCAGATACTCGACCTTGGCGTCGCCGCGCTTGCGTGCGCAGTATTCCGGGATCAGCTCCATCGGCCCCGGACGGTACAGCGACACCAGCGCGATGATGTCCTCGAAGGTGTCCGGCCTGAGATCGGTAGAGGCGCGCTGCATGCCCGGCGATTCCATCTGAAACACCGCGGTGGTCGCACCGGCGGCGTAAACCTTGTAAGTCTCGCTGTCGTCCAGCGGCAGCTTGAGCATGTCGATCCGCTCGCCGCGGCTCTTGCGGATATTCTCCAGCGCGGTGGCGATCACGGTCAGCGTCTTGAGGCCGAGGAAGTCGAACTTGACCAGCCCCACCGACTCCAGATCCTTCATGTCGAACTGCGTCACCATGCTCTCGCCGCCGGGCTTGCAGTACAGCGGCGCATAGTCGGTCAGCGCCTCCGGCGCGATCACCACGCCGCCGGCATGCACGCCGACGCCGCGCGTCACCCCCTCCAGCGCCAGCGCCAGATCGAGCACCTGCCGCGTGTCGTCCTCGTCGCGGTAGCGCTGCTTGAGTTCCGGGATTTCGTCCAGCGCATCGGCCAGCGTCGCGCCCGGAACGCCGGGGATGAGTTTGGCCAGCGTGTCGCCAAAACCATAGCCGTGGCCCATGACGCGCACCACGTCGCGCACCACGCCGCGCGCCGCCATCGTGCTGTAGGTGATGATCTGACCGACGTGCGAGCGGCCGTATTTCTGCGTCACATACTCGATCACGCGATCGCGGTTGTCCATGCAGAAATCGACATCGAAATCCGGCAGCGACACGCGCTCCGGATTGAGGAAGCGCTCGAACAGCAGGTGGTAAGGCAACGGATCGAGATCGGTGATGCCAATGCTGTAGGCCACCAGCGAACCGGCGCCGGAGCCGCGGCCGGGGCCGACCGGGCAGCCGTTGTGCTTGGCCCAGTGGATGAAATCCGCCACCACCAGGAAATAGCCGGCGAAGCCCATCTTCTCGATGATGCCCAGTTCGTAGTCGAGACGCTGGCGGTAGACCTCGACCGGCTGCGTGGCATGCAGGGTTTCGAGCCGCTTGTGCAGTCCGATCTGCGCCTGTTCGCGCAGCCAGCTGTCGGTAGTGTACGTTTCCGGCACCGGAAACTGCGGCAGGTGATTCGTGCCGAACTTGAGGCTGATATTGCAGCGCCGCGCAATTTCCAGCGTGTTGGCGATCGCCTCTGGAATATCCGCGAACAGCGCCTGCATCTCCTGCGCGCTCTTGAGGTATTGCGCTTCGGTGTAATCGCGCGGTCGCTTCTCGTCGTTGAGCACGCGGCCCTGCGCGATGCACACGCGCGCCTCGTGCGCGAAGAAGTCCTCGCGGGTCAGGAAACGCACATCGTTGGTCGCCACCAGCGGCACATCGGCATGACGCGCCAGCAGCAGGGCGGCCTGCACCCAGGCCTCGTCGTCGGCGCGCTGGCAGCGCGAGATTTCCAGATACAGGCGGTCCGGGAACAGCGCCCGCAGTTCCGCCAGCGCCGACAACGCCGGCTTGGCATGTTCGCCCAGCAGGGCGCGGCAGATGCCGCCGTCGCGGCCGCTCAGCGCGATCAGTCCGTCGCTGGCCTCGCGCAGCCACTGCCGCTGGATCAGCGGATAGCCGGTGGCCTGGCCGTCGGTGTAGCCCAGCGAAATCAGCCGCGTCAGGTTGCGATAGCCGGTTTCATCCTGCACCAGCAGCGTCAGGCGCTCCGGGCCATCGCCGGGCTGGCGCTCTTCCAGCCAGATATCGGCACCGATGATCGGCTTGATGCCGGCGGCCTCCGCCGACTTGTAGAACTTGACCATCGCGAACAAATTGTTGCGATCGGTGATCGCCACCGCCGGCAACTGCAACTCGGCCGCACGCTCGATCAGCGTCGCGCCGCTGCCGCCGCCCTTGCGCTTGGGCGGCTCCAGCCGCAGCAGGCCGTCGCTGAGCGAATACTCGGTGTGCAGACGCAGGTGGACGAAGCTCATGAGCGGGAGATGAGCGCCGGGAGACCCCCGAGCGCGGGGGCAAGTCGGGAGACGTCGAACGCAGTCTGCGCCTGCGCACAAGGCGCGAAAGTCATGCGATGGATGCTGCTCGGACCGAGTTCGCGCAACGCATGGATGTGCAGCGCGGTGCCGTAGCCCTTGTGCTGCGCCAGACCGTAGCCGGGAAATTCGGCATCGAGCCGCTGCATCTCGCGGTCGCGCGCGACCTTGGCGAGAATGCTCGCCGCCATGATGCAGGGATGCAGCGCGTCGCCGCCGATCACGGTCGTCACCTTGCAGTCCAGGCGCGGCGGCTGGTTGCCGTCGACCAGCGCCTGCGCCGGACGCACCGGCAGCCCCTCGACCGCGCGCCGCATCGCCAGCAGCGAGGCTTGCAGGATATTGATCCGATCGATCTCCGACGGCTCGGCGCGAGCGATGCAGCAGGCCACGGCGCGAGCCTGAATCAGATCGAACAGACGCGCGCGCGCCGTCGCACCGAGTTTCTTCGAATCATTGAGCCCGACGATGCCGTGATCGTCGGCGAGAATCACCGCCGCCGCGTACACCGGGCCGGCGAGGCAGCCGCGACCGGCTTCATCGACTCCCGCAACATGGAACACTGAAACGTTCATCTCACCGCCTGAGCAGAACTACTTGCCGGTCGCTGCGCCAGCTCCCGCACCCACGCTCGTGTGGCGTGCGCCACACTCACGGCACCGTGTCGCTGTCGCCCAGCTTTATCCACGCCCGCAGCGTGCAGTACCGTCGCATTCATCACAGACCTGCGCCTGCGACATGATTGGATAACAGGGGATTCATCTTGAAACTGCGGACTCCACTCGATGCACTGCGCCGATTGTCGGCGAGGTCGAATTTTAGGCCACCCGCTGTCGCAGTGCGGCAGGATATTGATGTTATATTTTATAATATTATTTATAAATATTTATATAAAATATAACAATTATTCTACTCGGAACGCGGAGAGCGGGTGCTCCCGGAATCGAGCAACCGGGCTATCGCAGCCGCCGACAGCGCCGCAGAATCGCGTCGCAATTCGGCGCGCACCGCATCGAACCGCTCGGTCTGGCGACGGCGCAACCAGGGGTTGTTCAGCAGGCAATACAGTTCCTGCCCCAGCCATTCCGGCGTGGCGTCTTCCTGCAGTATCTCGGGCACGGTATCGACCCGGCCGGTCAGCAGGTTGGGCAGGCTCACCTGCCCGACTTTCAGCAGCCGCCGCACGATCATCGCGGTCAGCGCCGAGGCGCGATAGGACACCACCATCGGCCGGCCCAGCAGCAGGCACTCCAGCGTCGCCGTGCCGGACGCCAGCAGCACCACATCGGCGGCGCGCATGGCTTCGCGCGACTGGCCGTCCAGCAGGGTCCACTGCGCCTGTGGTGCATACGCGGCAATCGCCTGCTCCATCTTTGCGCGTAGCTTGGGCTTGGCAATCGGCGTGATGAAGCGCACGCCGGGCATGCGCCCGTGCAGCCAAGCCACCGTGCGCGCAAAGGTTTCGGCGAGATATTTCAGTTCGCCACCACGGCTGCCGGGCAGTATTGCGACTACCCGACCGGGTTCATCCATACCCAAGGCACGCCGCGCCTGCGTCGGCGTGATGCTGTCGTCGAGTTGATCGGCCAGCGGATGGCCGACATACGCCGCGCGCACATCATGTGCAGCATAGAATTTCGTCTCAAACGGAAACAGGCAGAGCATCAGGTCCACCGCACGCGCGATATTCTTGACGCGGCCCTCACGCCAAGCCCAAACCGTGGGACTGACCATCTGTACCGTGCGGATACCCTGCACGCGCAACTTGCGCTCCAGTCCGAGATTGAAGTCCGGCGCATCGATGCCGATCACCACATCCGGACGATCCGCGGAGAAGCGCTCGACCAGCGCCGCACGCAGGCGCAGGATGCGCGGCAACACCTTGACGACTTCCACCAGCCCCATCACCGAAAGCTCATCGATGCTGGCGATGGCTTCGCAGCCCGCCGCGATCATGCTCGGGCCGGCGACGCCGTAAAACTGCGCCTGCGGAAATCGCGCGCGTAGCGCTTGAATCAGCGCGGCGCCGAGGATGTCGCCGGAGAGTTCGCCCGCAATCAACGCTATACGCATGACGCGCGCGGAACGCTAGCCCGGCTGTCGCTGCGCGACATTCAAGTCACCGCGCCAGCCGCTTGCTGGTGTTGATGAAGTCGAGCATCTGCTGCACGTGCCGGCTCGACTTGGCCATCTCGGCCAGTTCCAGCTTGACCTCGGCCAACACCTTGTTGGAGCGGTAGATCAGCTTGAACGCGGCCTCGATC
Organism: Stenotrophobium sp.; assembly: GCA_050740035.1. Lineage (GTDB taxonomy): Bacteria > Pseudomonadota > Gammaproteobacteria > Nevskiales > Nevskiaceae > Stenotrophobium. Next base: position 6,067 of record JBOICJ010000082.1, read on the forward strand.
TGGTCGATATCCTCGGCGGTGTAGCCGCGCCGCTTGATGCCCTCCTTGTTGACGATGCGCGGCTCGGCCGGGCTGCCGGAGACGGTCACGAACGGCGGCACGTCGCCGGTGATCGCCGAGCTATAAGCGGTGAACGCGTGATCGCCGATCTTCATGAACTGGTAGATCAGCGTGAAACCGCCCATCACCACCCAATCGCCGATGTGCACGTGCCCGGCCAGACTGGTGTTGTTAGCGAAGATGCTGTGATTGCCGACCCAGCAGTCGTGCGCGACATGGCAGTAGGCCATGATCAGGTTGTGATCGCCGATGCGGGTTTCGCCGCGCTTGGTCTCGTACTCCTTCATCGTGCCACGCTGGATCGTGACGTACTCGCGGATGATATTGTGATTGCCGATGAGCGTGCAGGTCGGCTGATCGGATTTTGCAGTGAGATCCTGCGACAGCTCGCCAATCGAGGCAAACTGGTAAATCTTGTTGTGACTGCCGATTTTCATCGGCCCGGTCAGCACCACGTGCGGGCCGATCCAGCTGCCTTCGCCAATTTCGACGCCGGCGCCGATGATGCTGTACGGACCCACCTGCACGCTGGCGTGCAGCCTGGCGCCTGGGTCGATGATCGCCGTTGGATGAATCATTGCAATCGCCGAATCACTCATTGGCCACCGCCGCCGGAATCACGATCGGTATCCTTGATGACGCAGGTCAGTTCAGCTTCGCAGGCGAGCTCGCCGTCGACGCTCGCACTGGTCTTGAACTTATAGACGCCGCGCTTGTTCTTGAGCACTTCGACATGCAGCACCAGCTGGTCGCCCGGCAACACGATGCGCTTGAAGCGTGCGTTATCGATGCCGGCGAAATAGAAAATCTTGCCGTCGTCGCCGCGGATGCCGGTGTCCTGCGAGGTCAGCAGGCCGCAGGACTGCGCCAGCGCCTCGATGATCAGCACGCCGGGCATGGTCGGCAGCCCGGGAAAATGTCCGGGGAAAAACGGCTCGTTGAAAGTAACGTTCTTGATCGCCGTCAGCGATTTGTCCTTTTCATAGGCGATCACCTTGTCCACCAGCAGAAATGGATAGCGATGCGCCAGCATGGACATGATGTCGCGGATGTTGAAAATGGTTTCACTCACTGTCATTGTCCCCATCGAACAGTTTGAATTTGATCCCCAGGTGCTGCTCCATCTTGCGCAGACGCGCCTCGGTATGTTCCAGACGGCGCACGCGCGCGATCTGCTTGCGCCATTCGCGCGCATGGTCTGCCGGCATGCCGCTGCCATAAACGCCCTTGACGCGCAGCGACTTGGTGACCATGGCATAACCCATGACGACGACATCATCGGCAATCTCGATATGGCCGTTGATTACCGCCGCACCGCCGATCATACAGCGCGCACCGACGCGGGTACTGCCGGCGATGCCCGTACAGGCGGCAATCGCGGTATGCGCGCCGATCTGCACGTTGTGCGCAATCTGGATGAGGTTATCGAGACGCACGTTGTCCTCGATGATCGTATCCTCGATCGCGCCGCGGTCAATGGTGGTGTTGGCACCGACCTCAACATCGTCACCGATCACCACCGTGCCGAGTTGCGGCACTTCCTCCCAGCCCTTTGGCCCCAGCGCATTGCCGAACCCGCGCGAACCGATCACCGCGCCCGGCTGGCAGCTGCAGCGCTTGCCGATACGCACGTCGTGACCGATGCTGATATTCGCCACCAATCGCGCCTGTTCGCCAACCCGGGCACGATCGCCGATCACGCAGCCCGGTCCGATAAAGGAACCCGCGCCGATTTGCGCGCCCTCCCCGATCACCGCGTTGGCGCCGATGCAACTGTCGGCGCCAATCTGCGCCGTGGCCGCAACCACCGCAGAGGCATGCACACCCGGCTCGAAACGGCGGCTGCGGTCGAACAATGCCGCAATGCGGGCATAGGCCAGGTACGGATCCTGCGCAATCAGGCCGTTGCCGGCGAGCGCCGGCGCATCGCGCGGCCCGACGATCACCGCGGCGGCGAGCGTCGCCGCCAGTTGTGAGCGCAGCTTCGGATTATTGAGAAACGTGATGCAACCCGGCTTGCCGGGCGCCAGACCGCAGACGCCGGCGATAGGAGTCTCAGCCGAGCCTCTCAGCTCGCAGCCGAAACGCTGCGCGATTTCACCCAGTGTGTAGGACATGGCCGTGCCTGTTGAACCCCGGAGTTGCCGCCTCAACCGGGATTCTATCCTGCGATGACCCGAATGTTTCTTCGGTCAAAAAAACTGCCCGCCTCCGCACAGCGGAAACGGGCAGCATGATGGCGCTTACTTCTTGGCGCTGGCCTGCAGGTGCTTGAGTACTTCGTCGGAGATATCGACGGCCGGCGTGGCATAGACCGGGTCCTGCAACACGACGTCATAGCCCTTGTCCTTGGCGATCTGCACGATGACCGCCTTGATCTGGCTCATCATATCGGTGGTCAAATCCTTGTCGCGGCTCTGGAAATCTTCCTGCAGCTGATGCTGGCGGTAGGACAGATCGACCTGGCGCGAGCCGAGGTCCTTCTCGGTCTTGGCCTTGTCGGCGGCGCTCATCAGGTCGCCGTCCTTCTGGAATTTCTTGACGTCGTCCTGGAATTTCTTGGCGTCAGCGGCCAGATCGCTCTGACGCTTGCCGAATTCCGCCTTCATCTTGTCCTGTCCAGCCTTGTACTGCGGCGACTGCAGCACGATCTGGTCCAGGCTGATGGTGGCGATCTTGATCTCGGCCAGGGCGCTGCCGGACATCAGCAGCGCGGCGCCGGCGATGATGCCGGTCAGGGTCTTGCTCAGGTTCATCTTGTTCATGTGACGCTTCGTCCTCTCGTTCTCAGGTATTGCACGGCCATGCGCCGCGCGGGTGTGACCAAACTCTGTTCGATTGCCGCATCCGTTCCGGGCCAAGACTCAATTGAAACCGGTGCCGAAGGAAATCTGGAAACGCTCGGTGCGGTCATGTATCTGCGAATTCAGCGGGAACGCATAACTCAGGTCCAGCAGGCCGAGGAACGGCGTGAACCACGAGAATGCGACGCCCGCGGATTGCCGCAGATCGCCAAACGCAAACTGGTCCGGCTGCGCGAACACGTTGCCGATGTCGAAGAACATCTCAGCACGGGTGGATTTGCCGTCGGTCGGCAGGAACGGCATCGGCACCACGAAATTCATCTGCGCCGTGGTGCGCAGCTTGCCGCCGAACGGGTTGCGGAACGGCGTATCCAGCGGGCCCAGCGTGCCGTCGGTGTAGCCGCGCACGGTCTGCGGGCCGCCGGCAAAATAGTTCTCATACGGCGGCACGCTGCTGGTGCCGCCGTAGGTATCGACGTAGCCGATCGAGGTGTTGGCCTCGAGGAAAAACTTGTAGAACAGCGGCACATACTGCTGTCCGCGATAGCTCAGGCTGTAGTACCGCAGCTCGCTGCCCGGCACGGTAAAGTCGAAGTTCAGCTGGTACAGCGAACCGTAGTTGGCGAAGAAGGTGCGGTTGCGCGTATCGCGCGAAATGCCGGTCTGCAGCTTGAAGGTGGTGAAGCGCGAGCCATTCTCGACGACGAACTGCTCCACCTCGTCGGAAGTGCTGAGCGGGAAAGTCTCGATCGCGGTCTGCTGCACGGCGAAGCCGGCGCGCAGGCTGGTGTACTCCGACAGCGGGATACCGTAGGTCAGGCCACCGCCGAACATGTTGGCGTTGAAGCTCGACGCGTAACGCACCAGCGCGCTGGACTTGCGATAGAACACCGACACCGTCTGGCTGATGCCGTCTTCGGTGAAATACGGATTGGTCCAGGCCAGGTTGACGCTCTTCGACACCGAGTTGTGATCCAGCGACAGGTTGACCGTGTCGCCGGTGCCGAGGAAATTGGTATGCGTCAGGCTGCCGGAAATGAGGAATCCCTCGGAACCGGAATAACCGACGCCGAACTGCACCGAACCTGGCGGGCGCTCCTTGATCGTGAACACGATGTCGACCTGGTCGTCGGTGCCCGGCACCGGCCGGGTGTCGACGTCCGCATCCTGGACGAACGCCAGGCGCGTCAGGCGCACGCGCGAACGCTCGACGGCGCTCTTGGAAAACGGCGCCGCCTCGAGCTGGCGCATTTCGCGGCGCAGGGTCTCGTCGTTGGTGGTGCCGTAGCCGTTGAAGATGATGTGCCGCACATAGACGCGCTTGCCCGGCTCGACGTAATAATTGATGCTGACCTGCTTCTTGTCCTCGTCGACCTCGGGAACCGGCGTCACCTTGGCAAAGGCATAGCCGATATCGGACAGCGCGCCTTCGATGCGGTTGGCGCTGTCGGTGGCTTCCTTGCGCGAGAAGGTCGAGCCATCCGGCGTGCTGACCAATGCGTTGAGATAAGCCTGGTTGAGGATGGTCTCGCCGGAGAACTTGTGGTTCTTGACGGTGTAGGAGGTGCCTTCATCGACATTGATGGTGATGTAGATCGCCGTCTTGTCCGGCGTCAGCGCCACCTGCACCGAATTGATCGCGAATTTCAGATAGCCGCGATCCTGGTAATACGACTGCAAGACTTCAAGATCGCCATTCAGCTCCTGCTTGGAATAGCGGTCGCTTTTCTGGAACGGCATCCAATTGGTCGGCTCCAGCTTGAACTGCGCCAGCAACTCCTTGTCCGTAAAAACCTTGTTGCCGACGATGTTGATCGACTTGATCTTGGTCGGCTTGCCTTCGGTGACCTGAATCTTCAGCGAGACCCGGTTGTTGGGCTCGTTGGTGACGGTGGTGTCGATCGCGACATCGTAATAGCCGTTGGCGTAGTACTGCCGGCGCAGTTCCTGCTCGACCTGATCGAGCAGCTCGCGCTTGTACAGTTCGCCGTCGGCCAGCCCCAGGTCCTTGAGCGATTTCTTCAACTCGTCGCCGCCGATTTTTTCGTTGCCCTTGAGGCTGAACGAGGTGATGGCCGGACGCTCCTTGACCACGATCACCAGCGCATCGCCGTCGCGCTCCAGCTGCACGTCCTGGAACAGGCCGGTGCCGTACAGACTGCGGATAGCCTGACTGGCAGTGGCGTCGTTGAGTTCATCGCCCACCGACAGCGGCAGGTAGGTCAGCACCGTGCCCAGGTCGAGACGCTGCAAACCCTCGGCCTTGATCGAACGGATCACGAAGGACTGAAACGCATAGGCCTGCCCGGCCAGCAGCAGCGCGGCCAGGGCGCCGAGCAGGGCGGTCTTGCTGAATCTCGATTTTCTCTGGCCCATTCCGGGTCGGTCCGCCGTAGTTCTGTTTATAGTCCGTCTGTCAACTCAGCAGACGCATGATGTCGTTGTAAAACGCCAGTCCCATCAAGGCGACCAGCAGGGTCAGCCCTACGCGCTGACCTGCTTCCTGGGCGCTCTCCGACAACGGCGACCCCTTTACGGCCTCTATCGCGTAGAAAAACAGGTGCCCGCCATCCAGCATCGGCACCGGCAACAAATTCAGCACGCCCAGACTGACGCTGACGATCGCCATGAACGCCAGGAACGGCACCAGTCC